>JASLDZ010000202.1 GCA_030151985.1 Caulobacteraceae bacterium
GCGAGGTCGTCGTCGAGGTCGAGCGCCGTGTCGGCGCGAAGCGGGGTGGCGGCGGTCATGGCGGGGTCCGATCGGAAATGGGCCAAGCCCCGGCCGGTGCGGCCGCGGGCGCTCGGGAGCCGCTCCTTCCGGGAGCGGTCGCCGGTCTGGGGATCGGGCTGGGGCGTCGGGCCTGCCTATCGATCCTCAGCCGGCGGACCGATAGCCGCCGCTAAAGACGTGGCCGTAGCGGCCATAGGGCGCGCGCGCCGCCGGACGGAGGTCGAGGACCGGACCGTTCGCGGGCATGATCGTGCTCCGGGCGCGCCGCCGGAGCCATTTCCGGCATGTCCATTCCACGCGACGCGGCCGTTCTGTCAAGCCTGCGCACGTGGCTTGCGAAGCGGAGACGGCGGGCGCAGGTGGCCGTCGATGGACGCCGACGCCCTTCTCCCCTCTGGCGGACCGGACGCTGCGGTCGAGGCCGCGCGGCTGTCGTGGCCCCGCGGCGGCGGCGTGACGCAGGGCATGCGCACGTTGCCGGTCGAGGCGCCGGTCGCGGTGGTCCATGACGGGACGACCTATGCGGTGATGATGGCCACGCCCACGGACCTCGAGGACTTCGCCCTCGGCTTCAGCCTGACCGAGGGCGTGATCGGCTCCCCCCGCGAGGTGCGGCGCATGGAGGTGGTCGCCTCGGCCGACGGCGTGGAGGCGCGGCTGTGGCTCGCGCCGGACGCGGGCCGCGCGCTGGCGGGGCGGAGGCGGCGGCTGGCCGGACCGACCGGCTGCGGCCTGTGCGGGATCGACAGCCTGGCTGAGGCGACGCGCCCGCCCATGGCGCTTCCATCCGACGACCTGAGGGTCGAGCCGGCCGCCCTCCTGGACGCCATGGCGGCGCAGTCGGCGGTCCAGCTTCTGAACGCCCGCACCCGCGCCGTCCACGCCGCCGGCTTCTGGACGCCGGGCGAGGGCCTCATGGCCGTGCGCGAGGACGTCGGCCGCCACAACGCGCTGGACAAGCTGGCCGGGGCGCTCGCCCGCGCGGGGCGCGACGGCGCGGGCGGCGCGGTCCTGCTGACCAGCCGGGTCTCCGTGGAGATGGTGCAGAAGGCGGCCGCCATCCGCGCGCCGATCGTCGTGGCGGTGTCGGCCCCAACCTCCCTGGCGCTCGAAACGGCCGAGGCGGCGGGGATCACCCTGGTCGCCGTCGCGCGCGCCGACGGCTTCGAGGTCTTCACCCACCCCCGGCGGCTCGCGCTCGGATCGAGGCGGACGTGAGAATCGCCGGCCTGGTGCTCGCGGGCGGCCGCTCCTCCCGCTTCGGGTCGGAGAAGGCCATGGCGCGGCTGGAGGGGCGGCCGCTGGTCGCGCACGCCGCCCACGCGCTGCAGGGCGGCTGCCAGGCCTTGGCGATGAACGCCCCGGCGGGATGCGCGGCGGCCGCCTGGGCGCGAACGGAGGCGCTCCCCCTCCTGTCGGACCCGCCCGACGCGCCGGACGGGCCGCTGACGGGCGTGCTCGAGGGCCTCCGCTGGGCTCGGGCGCTGGGTTGCGACGCCCTGGCCACCTCGCCCTGCGACACCCCCTGGCTGCCCCTCGACCTCGTGGCGACGCTGGCCGACGCGCTGGGCGAGGCGCCCGCCGCCTTCGCCGCCACGCCGTCCGGCTCGCACCCGCTCTGCACGGTGTGGCGGGTCGGATTGGAGGGCGCGCTCGCGGAGGTCCTGTCGTCCGGCCACCCCTCGGTGCGCGCCTGGCTGACGGGGATCGGCGCGGCGCAGGCGACGTTCGCCGACGCCTCCGCCTTTGCGAACGTGAACACCGTCCAGGACCTGCGCGGAGGCTGACAACCGGCCCCGCATCGCGCCATAAGCCCGCGGTGCCCTCCCCCACGCTCGACGACGCCCGCGCGATCCTGCGCAACACCTTCGGCCATGCCGACTTCCGCGGCCTGCAGGCGGGGGTGATCGGCGAGGTGCTGGAGGGACGCCACGCGATGGCGGTGCTGCCCACGGGCGGCGGCAAGAGCCTCTGCTACCAGATCCCCGCCATGCTGCGGCCCGGCGTGGCGGTGGTGGTGTCGCCGCTGATCGCGCTGATGGCCGACCAGGTGGCGGCGCTGCGGCAGGCGGGCGTGGCGGCGGCGAGGCTCGACTCGGCCGTCTCGCCGGACGAGCGGCAGGACGCCTGGCGGCGGGTCGGCGAGGGCGCGCTCGACCTCCTCTACATGAGCCCCGAGGGGCTGATGCAGCCCGCCATGCTGGAGCGGCTATCGAACCGCGACATCGGCCTAGTGGCCATCGATGAGGCGCACTGCGTCAGCCAGTGGGGCCACGACTTCCGCCCCGACTACCGCATGCTGGGCCGCCTGGCGGAGGTCTTCCCCCACGCCCCGCGCCTGGCCGTCACCGCCACCGCCGACGCCCGCACCCGCGCCGACATCCGCTCGGAGCTGCGCCTTGAGGAAGCCGCCGAGTTCGTCGACAGCTTCGCGCGGCCCAACCTCGCCCTCTCCGCCGAGCGCAAGACCGGCGGACCCAAGTCCACCCATGCGCGGGTGATCGAGCTGGTGGGCGCGCGGCGCGGCGGTTCGGGCGTGGTGTACACGGGCTCGCGCGACGGGGCCGACACCCTGGCGCAGGCGCTGCGCGACGCGGGCGCGCCGGCCGTCGCCTACCACGCGGGGCTGGACAAGGACGTGCGCGCCCGCCGCCTCACCGCCTTCCTTGAGGCGGACGAGGCGATCATGGTCGCGACCATCGCCTTCGGCATGGGGATCGACAAGCCGGACGTGCGCTTCGTCATCCACGCCGACCCGCCCGCCTCCATCGAGGCCTACTGGCAGGAGGTGGGCCGCGCCGGCCGCGACGGCGAGCCGGCCGAGGGCGTGACGCTCTACGGCGCCAGCGACATGGCCTGGGCCATGCGCCGGATCGACGAGCGCGAGGTCTCGGCCGAGGTGAAGGCGGTGCAGGTCGGGAAGGCGCGCCGGCTCTACGCCATGCTGGACGGCGCGACCTGCCGCCCGGCGGCGGTGCGGCGCTATTTTGGCGAGGAGGGCGCGCAGCCCTGCGGCGTGTGCGACGTCTGCCGAGGCGGCCCCAAGCTGATCGACGCCACGACGCTCGCGCAGAAGGCGCTCTCGGCCGTGCACCGGCTGGGCGGCCGTTTCGGGCGCGGGCGGCTCGTCGATCACCTTCTGGGCAAGACCAAGGACGTGCACCCGTCGGAGGCTCAGCTCCCCACCTACGGCATCGGCGGCGAGCTGCCGGTGTCGGGCTGGCGCGACCTGATCGAGCAGCTCCTGTTCGACGGGCTTCTGCACGAGGAGCCGAACGACGGCCGCCCCCTCGTCACCTTGGGCGACACGGCGGCGGTGCGCGCGGTCTACCGCGGCGAGCGCGAGGTGAAGCTGCGCGAGGCGCTGGCGAACGGCCGCAGCAAGCGCGCCGCCAAGCCCCCTCGCGCACAGATGGGCGCCCCGCTGGAGGTGACGCCGGACGACCGGGCGCTGTTCGAAGCGCTGCGCAGCTGGCGTCGCGACGAGGCCAAGGCGCAGGCGGTGCCGCCCTACGTCATCTTCGCCGACCGCACCCTGGCCGAGATCGCCCGCCGCCGCCCCGCCGACCGCGCGACCCTTGCGGTGGTGGGCGGCGTCGGCCAGGCCAAGCTCGACCGCTACGGAGAGGCCGTGCTGCGGGTGGTGCGCACGAGCTGACCGGCGCCGCCGTCCGTCACCGCGGCTTGGCGGGCGGCGCGCCCGGGGCGGAGGGAGGCGGCGTCGCGGGGCCGGTCTTGGTCGTCGGCGTGGTCGGAGATGGCTGCGGCGCTCCCGGCTTGGGCGCGGGCGGGGCGGCGATCGGCGTCACGGGCGTCTGCTCCGGCAGGCCCGGCGCCGGGTCGGCGGCGCGCACGATCAGCTTCCACGCCTTGTCGTCCGTCAGGTAGCGCTTGGAGACCGCCTGCACGTCGGCGGGCGTCACCGCCTGCACGTCGCTCACCTGCGTGCGGATGGCGTCGAGCTGGCGCGGCTCGCTCTGCGCGCGGCCCAGCACGCCCAGCCACCAGGCGTTGGTCTGCCGCGCCTTGAGCAGCGTCTCGACGGTCGGAGTCTTCGCGCGCTCCAGCTCGTCGGCGCTGGGCGGCGTGTCGCGCATGTCGGCGGCGATCCGCGCCACGTCGGCGTAGAAGCCGGCGATCTTGGCGGGCGGGGTCTCCACCTGCGCCTGCACGTAGCCGTAGGTCGGGAACACCTGGCTGGGGCTGGCGGCCGCGTCCGGCGAGTAGGTGGCCCCTTCCTTCATCCGCACGAGCTCGGTCAGCCGCGTCTCCAGCACCTGGGCGGCGACGGTGAGCCGCCGCGCCCGCTTGGGGTCGGCGTAGAAGCCGTCGGCGGGCCAGGCGATGTAGGCGACCGCCTGGTCGGGACGGCCCTTGTGGATCAGCACCTTCGGCTGCGCGTCGGGCGCGGGGAAGCGGACGGCCAGCTCGGCGGCCGTCGGCTTGGCCGCCGCCGCCCGGGGCGGCAGGGCGCCGAGCGTGGCGGCCACGGCCGCGATGGCCGCGTCGGGCGTCACGTCGCCCACCACCGTCACCGCGATCGGGCCCGAGGCGAGGGCCGGGCCGGCCAGCGCCTTCAGGTCCCCCGGCTGAGCCGCCGCCAGCTCGGCCCCGGTGGGCAGCGGCTGGAAGCGCGCGTCCCCGTCGTGGATGAGGGGGCCGAGGTCCCGCGCCAGCACGCTTTCGGGCGTGGATTCGATCTGCGGCAGCTGGTCGGCGAGGAAGCCCTTGATCCGCAGCACCGCCTCGGGCCGGAAGCCGGGGTGCGAGACGTAGGCCGCGAGGAGCTGCATCTCGGTCGCGAGGTCCTGCGGACGCGTGGTCCCCTGGAGCGAGAAGGCGTCCTCGCCGACCGCGAAGCTGGCGCCGGTGACCTTGTCGGCCAGGATGCGCTCGATCTCGTCGGCGGTCAGTTCGCGGGTGCCG
>JASLDZ010000203.1 GCA_030151985.1 Caulobacteraceae bacterium
CTTCAGCCGGATCCACAGGGAGACGGCCAGCAATCCCGACGACGCCAGGAACGGCACGCGCCAGCCCCAGGCGGCGAACGCCGCCTCGCCCACCGCCGAGCGCGTGGCGAGCGTGACGAGCAGCGCCGCGGTCAGCCCGATGGCCGCGGAGGTCTGGATCCAGCTCGTCCAGAAGCCGCGCTCGGACGGCGGCGCATGCTCGGCGACGTAGATGGCCGCGCCGCCGTACTCGCCGCCGAGCGCGACGCCCTGGGCGACGCGCAGCAGCAGGAACGCGATCGGGCTGGCGATCCCCACCTGGGCGTAGCTCGGCAGGCAGCCGATCGCGAAGGTGGCCGCGCCCATCAGGCTGACCGTCACCAGGAAGGCCCCCTTGCGCCCCGCCGTGTCCCCGATCCGCCCGAAGATGAGCGCGCCCACGGGCCGGAAGGCGAACCCCACCGCGAAGCTCATCAGCGCGAAGACGAAGCCGGCTGACTCGCTCAGGCCCGCGGAGAAGGTCTTGGCGATGATCGAGGCCAGGGGCACGAAGACGAAGAAGTCGTACCACTCGAACGCGGTGCCCGCCGCCGACGCCCCCACCACCAGCCGCATGGTGGAGCGCGGCACGACCCCGCCCGTCTCTAAGCCCGCTCCCGCCATTCCGTCCCCGTTCTTCATCGTTCGGATCGCACTATCACCTTCCTCCCTCCCCCTTGAGGGGAGGGTGGCTCGAAGCCGCAGGCTGAGAGACGGGTGGGGGAACTAGAGCGAAGCGTAAGCGACAGAAATCCAGTCGCCGCGCTCCATCTCCTTACGCTTCGCTCTGAGGCCCCACCCGTCTGTCGGCTCCGCCTCCAGACACCCTCCCCTCAAAAGGGAGGGAGGAAGGCGCTAGCGCCCCCGGCTCAGGCTTCCCAGCACCCCTCGGATCAGCTGGCGGCCGATCTGGTTGGCGATCTGGCGGCCGAGGCTGGAGCTGGCGGCGCGCATGGCCGAGGTGATCATGGCGTCCGCGAGGCTGGGCTTGCCGGAGGCGCGGGGCGCGGCCGCCGGAGCCCCGGCGGCGTCGGTCTTGGCGGCCGCGCGTTCGTTCAGTGTCTCGAAGGCGGAGACGCGGTTCTGCGCCTGATCGTAGACGCCGGCCACCGGGCTGGCGGCCATGGTCCGCGCCCGCTCGTCCGGCGTCACCGGACCGATGCGGGAGTTGGGCGGCCGCACGTGCGTGCGCCGCACCATCGACGGCGAGCCCTTCTCGTCCAGCGTGGAGACCAGCGCCTCGCCCACGCCCAGCGCCTGGATCGCTTCGGCGGTGTCGAACGCCGGGTTGGCGCGGAAGCTCTGCGCCGCCGCCTTCAGCGCCGCCTGCTCGGAGGGGGTGTAGGCGCGCAGCCCGTGCTCGATCCGGTTGCCGAGCTGCGCCAGCACCGTCTCCGGCACGTCGGAAGGGTTCTGCGTCACGAACCAGACGCCCACGCCCTTGGAGCGGATCAGCCGCACCACCTGCTCCACCTTCTCCAGGAGCGGCTTGGGCGCGTCGTTGAACAGCAGGTGCGCCTCGTCGAAGAAGAAGACGAGCTTGGGCCTGTCCGGGTCGCCCACCTCGGGCAGCGCCTCCAACAGCTCGCTCATCAGCCACAGCAGGAAGACGGCGTAGAGGCCGGGCGCGTTGATCAGCCTATCGGCGGCGAGCAGGCTGACGATCCCCCGCCCCGTCATGTCTGAGCGCATCAGGTCGGAAAGCTTCAGCGCCGGCTCGCCGAACAGGTGGTCTCCGCCCGCCGAGCGCATCTGCAGGATCGCCCGCTGGATGGCGGCGGCCGAGGCCGGCGCGACGTTGCCGTAGAGCTTGCCATACTCCGCCGCGTTCTCGCTGACGTGGGCGACCGCCGCCTGCAGGTCGTCGAGATCCAGCAGCAGCAGGCCCTCATTGTCGGCGACGGTGAACACCACCTGCAGCACGCCCGCCTGCACATCGGAGAGCTGGAACAGGCGCGCGAGCAGCACCGGGCCGATGTCGCTGACCGTGGCGCGAACCGGGTGCCCCTCGGCGCCGAACAGGTCCCAGAAGATCGTCGGGCAGGCGGCGGGAGCGAGCGTCACGCCTAGCCCTTCGGCCCGCGCCTTCAGCTTGTCCGACACGATCGCGGCCTGGCTGATGCCGGAGAGGTCGCCCTTCACGTCGGCTGCGAAGACGCTGGCGCCCGCCGCGCTGAACGCCTCCGCCAGCACCTGCAGCGTCACCGTCTTGCCCGTTCCGGTGGCGCCGGCGACCAGGCCGTGGCGGTTGGCGCGGTCGAGCCGCAGGGTGACGGGCGCGCCCGCCTCGTCGACGCCGATCAGGATTTCGCCTGCGGGGATGTCCATGCGCGCCCTCTTCCGTCCGCCGCCATGGGTGGCGCAGGCGCGCCGACGCGGCAAGGGCGGTGGCGCGAGCTTGGCCGCGAAGCTACATCCGCCTCCATGCTGTTCGTGATCTCCCCCGCCAAGACGCTGGACTTCACCCCCGCCCCGCCCGAGCTCCCGACCACGAAGCCCGCGATGGCTGTGGAGACGGCGGAGCTGGCGGCGGTCGCGCGCACGCTGAAAGCGGCCGACCTCAAGCGGCTGATGGACATCTCCGACGACCTCGCCGAGCTGAACGTCAAGCGCTTCAAGAGCTTCAAGGTGCGGCCGGGCGACCGGGGCGTGCCGGCGGCGCTCGCCTTCGCGGGCGACGTCTACACCGGACTGAAGGCGCGGGAGCTCGACGCCGAGGCGCTGGAATGGGCGCAAGGCCACCTGCGGATCATGAGCGGCCTCTATGGCGTGCTGCGCCCGCTGGACCGCATCCAGCCCTACCGCCTGGAGTTCGGGATCAAGCTCGCGACCGAGCGCGCGCCCGACCTCTACGGCTTCTGGGGCGACAAGCCGGCGCGCGCGCTGCGCGCCGCCGCCCGCGGCATGGCGGACCGCACCGTCGTGAACCTGGCGAGCAACGAGTACTTCGGCGGCGTGGACGTGAAGGCGCTGAAGCTCCCCGTGCTGAAGTGCGCCTTCAAGCAGGAGAAGGGGAACGCGCTCACCCAGCCCAGCTTCTACGCCAAGGTCGCGCGCGGCCTGATGGCGCGCTTCGCCATCGACCACCGGGTGGAACATCGCGAGCAGCTGAAGCGCTTCGACCGCGACGGCTACCGCTTCCGCGACGACCTGTCGTCCGACGCCGAGTTCGTCTTCGTCCGCCCCCACCCGTAAGGACCCGCCATGCCCACCCTGCTCATCTCCGGCGCCAACCGTGGCTTGGGCCTCGAGTTCGTCAGGCAGTACGCCGCCGACGGCTGGGACGTGATCGCCGGCGTGCGCCGCCCCGACGAGGCCTCCGAGCTTCGCGCGCTGGCGGACGGCGACCAGGTCGAGGTGCACGCGCTGGACGTGGCCGAACCGAACACGCTGGACAGCTTCAAGGGCGCGGTGGGCGAGCGGCCGCTGGACCTCGTGATCGCCAACGCGGGGGTCTATGGAGGCCACGGCCAGAGCCGGCTGGCGGAGCTGGACTTCGACGCCTGGCTGGAGACGTTGCGGATCAACACGCTCGGCCCCGTGCGGCTGGCCGCGGCGTTCGCGGAGAACCTGAAGGCGGCCAAGGGCAAGCTGATCGCCATCACCAGCCAGATGGGCTCGATCGCGCAGTCGGGCGGCGGCTTCTACGCCTACCGCTCGTCCAAGGCGGCCTTGAACATGGCGTTCAAGAGCGTCGCGCTGGAGCTGAAGGACTCGGACGTGGTCGCGGCCGTGCTGCATCCCGGCTGGGTGCAGACCGACATGGGCGGCAAGAACGCCCCCGTCACGCCGCGGGACTCCATCGCGGGCATGCGCAAGGTGATCGCGGGCCTGACCCTTGAGGACGCCGGCAGCTTCCACGCCTTCGACGGCGAGGCCCTGCCGTGGTGAGGCGGCGCGGGCCGGAAGCTCGGTTTACGCCGCCGCGCGACTGGTCTAGGCCGCTGGCATGATCGAAGAGCTGATCGACCGCTCCGCCGCCGCCACGGGGCTCAACACCGACCAGGCCCGCACCGGCCTCTCGGCCGCCCTCTCCCTGATCAACAAGCACGGCGACCAGGCGCAGGTCGCGCAGCTGTTCGAGAAGATCCCGGGCGCGGGCGGCCTGGCGGAGGAGGGCGCCGCCATGACCGCGCAGAAGTCGGGCGGCCTGATGGGCGGCCTGATGCGCAACGTCGGCGGCGGCGCCGGCGCGGCGATGAGCGACGCGATGGCGCTGGGCCCCAAGCTGGCCAAGCAGGGCGTCACCACCGCCGACATGCAGAACATCCTGCCGGTCGCCATGAGCTTCGTGCAGGAAAAGACCGGCGAGGACCTTCTCCGCCGCGTCCTGGCCTCCGTGCCCGGACTGGGCCCGATGCTGACCGGCGGCTGAGGCGCGTCAGCTCCCCTCGGGCGGGGGCGGCAGCATGAAGTGGCCGTGCAGCGCGGCGATCGGCGCGGCCCGCGCCTCCTGCCAGGCCTCGACATAGACGGTGGCGATCCGCCGCCCGCGCTTCTTCACCGTGGCGCGGGCGTAGGTGTCGCGCGGGCGTCCCGAGCGCAGGTACTCCACCGTCACGTCCACCGGCTTCGGCAGCCGCGGGCGCGCGGCGTCGGGCGCGAGGTCCTGCGCGTGCAGGATGGCGAGTTGGGCGACCGCCGTCAGCTCCATGAAGGCGCCGAGCACGCCGCCGTGGATGGCCGGCAGGCTGGGGTTGCCGATCAGCCGGTCGGAGAAGCGCATCACCGTCGTCATCTCGTCGCCCGCCAGCTGCGCCTCGATGCCGAGGAAGCGGGCATAGGGGATGGAGCCGACGATGGCGGCGAGGTGCTCGGCGGCGCTCATGCCTCGCCCGCCCGCGGCGCCTTCAGGTTGGCCCCGGCCTTCCGGCCCGCGTTGGAGTTGAGCATGAAGGCAGCCTGCGCCGCCGCCACCGGATCGTCGCGGTCGCGGTCGTAGGCCACCGCCCGCACGAAGGCGACGGAGCGGGTCAGCTTGTAGCAGTGCGCGTGGGCGAAGACGTCCAGCCCGGGCTCGGCGGCGCGCATGTAGTCGATGCGCAGGTCCAGCGTCGCGATCGAGGTGAAGGCCGGCAGCGCCGCCCACACCGCCTGGCCGCAGGCGTGGTCGAGCAGCGTGGTGATGACGCCGCCCGCCAGCACGCCCGTCTCCGGGTCGCCAACGAGGTCGTCGCGGTAGGGCGCCCGCATCACCGCCTCGGCCTGGTCGAGGCTGACCCGCGTCAGCCCGAGCTCCCGCGCCTGCGGGCTGCCTTCGTTCACCGCGTCGCCGAGCGCGCGCATGGCCTCGAGGGGGGTCTGGCTCATGCGCGAGCCATAGCCGCCGGAACGGTCGCGGTCACGCCGCCTTGAGCGCCGGGCCGAACGCCCGCGCCGCAGCGCCCGCCGCCCTGGGGCCGAGCACCGCCGCGGCCGAGGCGCCCTCCATGGCGCGGGCGCCCACCCGGGCGATGGCGGAGGCGTCCACGGCGTCGATGGCGTCGGCGAGCTCGAAAGGCTCGAACAGCCGGCCGAACAGGAGCGTCTGCCCGGCTGCGGCCTCGGCGCGGTTCAACGGGCTCTCCCGGCCCATGAAGAGGCCGGAGCGCGCCTGCGCGCGGGCGCGATGCAGCTCGTCGTCGGAGACATGCCCGGCCAGCGCGGCCACCTGCTGGGCGGCGAGCTCGGCCAGCGGACGCGCGTCGGTCGCGGACGCGCCGGCGTAGATGCCGATCAGGCCGGCGTCCTCGTACGCCTCGGCGTAGGCGTCGACGGCGTAGGCCAGTCCGCGCGCCTCCCGCGCCTCCTGGAACAGCCGGCTGGCCATGCCGCCGCCGAGGATCTCCGCGAACAGCCGCTGCGCCATGTGGTCGTCGTGACCCACCGACACGCCGGGCATGAGCAGCACGAGGTGCGCCTGCTCCAGCTTGCGCGCTTCGGCCTCCGCGCCGCCGAGGAAGCGCGCCGCCTCCGGCTCGGGGAGCGCCTGCGCGATCGGCGCGAGGTCGCCGAATGCGGCTTCCGCCAGCCGCAGCAGCGCGCCCTCGTCCACCGCGCCGGCCGCGCTGACCACCAGGCGTCGGGGGTCGAGGTAGAGGGCCTGGTGCCAGGCGGCGAGCGCGTCGCGGGTGGCGGGGGCGAGCGTCGCGTCCTCGCCCAGGATCGGCCGGCCGAGCGCCTGGCCGGCGAACGCCCGCGCCTGCGCGATCTCGAACACCCGGTCGTCGGGCGTGTCGGCGGCCTCGGCGATCTCCTGGCCGATGACGCCCTTCTCACGCTCCAACTCCACGGCGTCGAGAACGGGGCGGCGCAGGAGGTCGGCCAGGACCTCCATGGCCAGCCCCAAGGAGCCGGGAAGGCCGCGCACCTGGTAGCTCGTGCGTTCGTGGCCGGTGGCGGCGTTGATCCAGCCGCCTTCCCGCTCGATCGCCTCGACGATCTGGCGTGACGACCGCGCGCCTGCGCCCTTGAAAACCATGTGCTCCAGAAGGTGCGACCAGCCGTTGCGCGCCGCATCCTCCCAGCGCGCGCCGCCCCGCACCACGACGCTGAGCGCGAAGCTCTCCAGCCCGGGCATCGGGTCGGCCACGACGCGGACGCCGTTCGGAAGCGTGTGCAGGCGCGCGCTCACGCCGCGAAGGCCCGCACGTAGGCCTTCAGCGCAGGGGCGTCATTGGCCAGCCGGTCGAAGCGCTCGGACCGGCCGGCGAGGGCGGCGGCGAGCGCGTGGCCGGGATCGACGCCGGTGGCGCCGCGCACGGCCTCCGGGAACTTGGCCGGATGGGCGGTGGAGAGGACCACGCTCGGGCCCCCGCCCTTCGGCGCGCGTCCGGCCACCGAAAGGGCGACGGCGGTGTGCGGATCGACCAGCGTCGCCGCCTCGGTCCAGGAGGAGGCCATGGCGGCGCGCGTCTGCTCCTCCGTCGCCCAGCCGCCCGAGAACAGTCGGCGCAGGTCCTCGAAGGCGTTCTGCGGCAGGGACACGGCGCCCGTTCGCGCGAACTCGGCGAAGGCCGCGGCGGTGGCCGAGGCGTCGCGGCCCACCGCCTCGAACCACAGGCGTTCGAAGTTGGAGGCCACCTGGATGTCCATGGCGGGCGACTGCGTCTCCACCACCGCCCCTTTGGCGTAGCGTCCGTCCGAGAAGGCGTGCGCCAGGATGGCGTTGCCGTTGGTCGCCACCGTGATCCGCTCGACCGGCAAGCCCATGCGGTGGGCGACGTAGCCGGCGAAGGCGTCCCCGAAGTTGCCCGTCGGCACGACGAAGGAGATCGGTCCCCGCGCGGGCGAGCCCAGCGCGACGGCGGCGGTGAAGTAGTAGACGGCCTGGGCGGCGATCCGACCGAAGTTGATCGAGTTCACGCCTGAGAGCCCGACCTCCCGCGATAGGCCTCGATCGCCGAAGAGGCCCTTCACCAGCGCCTGGCAGTCGTCGAACGACCCGTCGACCGCGACGCAGCGCACGTTGTCGGCGGCGGCGGTCGTCATGAAGCGGCGCTGCACCTCGCTGATCCTGCCGTGCGGGAACAGCACCACCAGCCGCACCCGCTCGGAGCCGGCGAACGCCTCCACCGCCGCGCCGCCCGTGTCGCCGGAGGTGGCGACCACCAGGGTCAGCCGCTCGCCCGTCCGCGCCAGCGCCGCGTCGTAGAGGCGCGCGAGGAGCTGCATCGCCACGTCCTTGAACGCCAGCGTGGGGCCGTGGAACAGCTCCAGCAGCCACAGGCCGTCGCCCATCTGCCGTAGCGGCGTGACGGCGGGATGGTGGAAGCTCGCGTAGGCGGCCTCGCACATCGCCCGCAACTCGGCGGGAGCGAACGCGTCGCCCGCCAGCGCGCCCACCACCTCGGCCGCGACCCGCGCGTAGGGACGTCCCGCGAACCCCGCGAGCGTCTCGGGCGCGATCGTAGGCCAGCGTTCGGGCGTGTAGAGGCCGCCGTCCGGGGCCAGTCCCGCCAGCAGCGCCTCGCCGAAGCCGACCGCCGGCGCCCCGCCGCGGGTGGAAAGGTAGCGCATCGTCCCGCCTAGCGCCCGCGGCGGCCGCGCAGGACCGCGACCGCGTAGAAGGCGAGCAGCGTCGCCGCCAGGCCGAACCAGGTGAGCGCGTACTCCAGGTGGTGGTTCGGGATGTCGGTGGGGAGCGGAGACGGGACCAGCTTCGGCCCCGCCGCGGGGCTCTCCAGCATCAGCATCGCGGGCGCGGGCCGCTCGGCGCCGAGCACCGCGGCCATGCCCGGGATGTCGCGCTCGAACCACTCGCCGGACGCCTGGCTCTGCGGCGTGCGGCGCGCCCCCAGGCCGATCAGGCCGGCGTACCACGGGCGCGGCTCGGGCAGGCGCAGAACGCCCGTCAGGCGGACGCCTCCGCCGCCCGTCATCGGCTCGTCCACCGGCTGGGACAGTCCAGGGGTCGCGTCATAGCCCGCGTCGACCAGGATGGAGCCGTAGGGGCCGTCCTCCAGCCGGCAGGTTGTGATCTGTCGCCAGCCGGGTCCGCCTTCACGCACCCCGTAGAGGTGGGTGCTCTTCGGCCCGAGCGCCGCACACGGGGCGACCACGCGGACGAAGTCGAGCTCGCCGCCGTCCCGCACGCGGTTCAGCACCACCGACAGCGGCTCGGGCGGCGCGGCCTGCAGCGCGGCGATCCGCGCCAGGAGGTGCTCCTTCCACGCCTTGCGCTGGAGCTGCCAGACGCCGAGCCCCACGAGCAGGGCGACCGCCGCCAGCACCAGCAGCGCCGCGGCCACGCTCCTGCCGGGGCCGGAGACGGCCCGAGCGGCCCGGCGGGCGGGCCTGGGCGTCGCGCGGGGGGCCGCGGGCCTGGCGGACCTCGCCCGCGCCAGCGTCGCTACTTTCCGGCGTGGTGGCCGAACATCACGTAGATGAAGGCGAACAGGAACAGCCA
>JASLDZ010000252.1 GCA_030151985.1 Caulobacteraceae bacterium
AGGCCCTCGTAGCTGGGGTCGCCCACGGGGTGGCGGTGCAGGAGCTCGTCCAGCCGCAGCTGGATGGCGGTGAGCAGGTTGTTGAAGTCGTGCGCGACGCCGCCCGCGAGCTGGCCGATCGCCTGCATCTTCTGGCTCTGGCTGAGCTGCAGCTCCAGCGCCTTCTGCTCCGAAACGTCGAGCAGGTAGGCGGTCAGGCGGCCCTCCAGCGCGGTGAGGTAGAGCTGGGCGGTCTTGGGCGTGGCCCCCGCCAAGCGCACCTCGAACGGGCCGCCCCGCCCCGCGGCGATCTTGGCGGCGGCGTCCGCCCGCGAGGGAGCGTCGAGAAGGTCGGCGAAGAGCGCGCCGGCCGAGGCGGCCTGTCCCGTCATCGCCTCCAGCGCCGCGTTCGCCTGCACGATGCGGGCGGAGAACAGCTCTGCGCCGTCCAGCAGCGCGGCGCCGAAGGGGGCGGCGGCGGTGAACACGTCGAGCGCCTGGGGCGCGTCACGGAGCGGCGGCGCTGCGACGGCCATGGGCGCGGGGTCCGGCGCGAGCTCGGGCTCGGCGGGCATGGTGACGAGCCGCACCAGCAGCCGGTCGCCGCCGAGCCGCGAGATCTGCGCTCGCCGGGCGCCGTCGCGGGTGGAGACGGTGGTCTCGCTCGCCCCGTCCCGCCGCGCCGCCGCGAGCGCGGCGTAGAGGCCGGCCCCCAGCTTGGCCTCGGCTTTAGGCAGCCGGCGCGAGAAGCCGCCGAACATCGCGCGCCAACCCAGGTTCGTGCCCGACAGCGAGCCGTCCGCCGCCGTCACGGCCGCCGGTTCGGACAGAGCGTCGACCAGCGCCTGAGCCCCCCCGTCGGCGGTCTTCAGCGCGGCGGGCTCGCTGGCGGCGAAGGCGAACAGGCCCAGCACCGAGAAGCCGGCCAGGCCGATCAGGAGCAGCAGGCTGGGTCCCGTGGCCGGCCCCGCGCGGAACGCCGGATAGGCGGCCGCGCCGACCGCCGCCAAGAAGAAGACGGTGGCCGCGACGGACAGCGGGTCGGCGCCCCGGCGCGGCCCGTGTCCCGGCTCGAACTCGATCATGGGCTCTCCTGGGAGGCGAGCAGGCTAGCTCGCCGCCGGGCGGGGCGGCAGGCGCGACGACGCCGCAGGCGCGCTCCGGCGCGCGCGCTGGAACACGAAGCCGATCACCTTGGCGACGGCCTCGAAGTGCTCGCGCGGGATGGTCTCGTCGACGTCGATGGCGGCGTAGAGGGCGCGGGCCAGCGGCGGGTCCTCGACCACGGCCACGCCCGCCTCCTCGGCGACGGCCCTGATCTTCAGCGCCAGCGTGTCCACGCCCTTGGCCACGCACAGGGGCGCGGCGTCGACGCCCTGCTCGTACTTCAGCGCCACGGCGTAGTGGGTCGGGTTCATCACCACGACGGTCGCCTTGGGCACGTTCTGCATCATGCGGCGACGCGAGCGCTCGGCGCGGACCTGCTTCTGGCGCGCCTTCACGTGCGGATCGCCGTCGCTCTCCTTGGTGTCGCGCTTCAGCTCCTCCTTGCTCATGCGCATGCGGGCGGTGAAGCGGGCGCGCTGGATCAGCCAGTCGGCCGCCGCAAGCGCCGCCAGCGTCGTCAGCACGGCGAACGCCAGCGCCTTCAGGAGGTCGCCGGAGAAGGGCAGGAGCGCCGGCAGGTCCATCGCCGACATCCGCTCCAGGTCGCCGACGCGGGGCTTCAGCACGATCCAGGCGCAGGCGGCCACCGCCGACAGCTTGAACAGCGCCTTGCCGAACTGGATCAGGCCGTCGATCCCGAAGATGCGGCCGAAGCCCTTGGGCAGGCTGACGCGGCTGAAGTCTGGGGCGAGCTTGTTCGGGCTCCACAGGAACCCCTGCTGCACCACCAGCCCCGCGACGCCCGCGACCGCCGCCGCCGCGACCGCCAGCAGCCCCGGTGCCAGGCTCTTGGCCGCCTGCGACAGGATCAGCGCGCCGCCCCCGGCCGAGAGGTCGAAGGCGTCGGGGTGGGCGATGAAGGGCAGGAGGTCGTTCGCGATCGAGCGCGAGAAGCCGGGCGCGCCGATCGCCACCACCGTCAGGGCCGCGCCGAGCGATAGGGCGGCCGGCACCTCGGGCGAGCGGGCGACGTCGCCCTTGCGTCGCGCCTCGTCCAGCTTGCGCTGGGAGGGGGCCTCCGTCTGCTGAGAGCGGTCCGGCTCTTCGGCCACGGGTCAGCCCAGCCCGCTGAAGCGGTCGGCGAAGGCGCGGTAGCGGTCGATCCAGACCATGCCCGTCACGCCCAGCCCCAAGGCGAAGACGGAGAAGCCCAGGAGCACCTGCAAGGGCGTCGCGGCGAAGAACACCTGGAACTGCGGCATGGCGCGGGCCACGAAGCCGGTCGCCACGTTGAACACGAGGCTGAACACGATCACCGGCGCGGCGAGCTGGATGCCCAGCGCGAAGGTCTCGCCGGACGCCTTGATCATCAGGCCGCCGAAGTCCTTCAGCGGCGCGGCGCGCCCGGGTGCGAACAGGTCGTAGGAATGGGCGATCCCGGCGATGAAGCTCTGGTGCAGGCCCGTGGCGAACACCAGCGTCAGGCCCAGGAGCGTCAGGAAGGTCGCGACGGTCGTGGTCGGCTGCGCCTGCAGCGGGTTGGTGGTCTGGGCGAAGGAGAGCGTGGTCTGCAGCGAGATCACCTCCCCCGCCACGGCCAGCGAGCCCAGGAACAGCCGCAGGAGCGAGCCGATGGCGAGCCCGACGATCAGCTCGATCCCCACCTGCGCCGCAGTCTCGCCCACCGTGAAGGGCACGCCCGGCAGCTTGGGCGCCAGCAAGGGGTAGAGGGCCAGGGTGAAGACGAAGGCGAAGGCCAGGCGGATGCGCGCGGGCACCGTCGTCTCGCCCACGCCCGGCATCAGCATGACGAGCGCGCCCACGCGCGCCAGGATCAGCCCGAAGCCGTAGACCTGCGTCGGGAGCGCGTAGTGCTCCATGGCGCTCGCCGCGACGCCTCGCCTACATGCCCGCGATCTTGCTGGCGATCTCCTTCATGAAGCCGGCCATCAGCATGCCCATGAGCGGCATGAAGAGCAGCAGCGACACGAACACCGCCAGGATCTTGGGTGCGTAGACCAGCGTCTGCTCCTGGATCTGCGTCAGGGCCTGCAGGAGGCCGATGGCGACCCCCACGACCAGCGCCACGATCATCACGGGCGCGCACAGCTGCACGGTGAGCCAGATCGCATCGCGACCGACGTCCAGGACCTGCGCGCCGTTCATGGGGGACCTCCCGGCGCGGTGACTCAGGCGCCTCGGTCCGACCCTCGCCGAACGTGGTTAACGGGCGGTCAAGGATCGCGCCCTTGCCGCGGCCAAGCTGCCCCCTTAGGTGCCCGCCATGGACGAAGACAGCGTCGATCACGAACTCCCGCCGCGCCATCCCCAC
>JASLDZ010000259.1 GCA_030151985.1 Caulobacteraceae bacterium
CTGACCTACATGCTCAGCCACGGCTCGGACGGCTTGCGCCAGGTGGCGGAGGATTCCGTCCTCAACGCCAACTACATCAAGGCCAGGCTCTCGGACGTGATGAGCGCGCCCTTTGGCGAGGGGCCCTGCATGCACGAAGCCCTGTTCGACGAGAGCTGGATGGAAGGGACCGGGGTCACCACGCTCGACTTCGCCAAGGCGATGATCGACGAGGGCTTCCACCCGATGACCATGTACTTCCCGCTCGTCGTCCACGGCGCCATGCTGATCGAGCCGACGGAGACCGAATCCAAGGCCGAACTCGACCGCTTCGCCGACACGCTCGTCGCTCTGGCCAAGGCGGCGAAGGCGGGCGAGGTGGACCGCTTCAAGGGCGCGCCCTACCACGCCCCCATGCGCCGGCTGGACGAGACGTTGGCCGCCCGCAAGCCCAAGCTCCGCTGGAAACCCGAGCCCGCCACGGCCATCGCGGCGGAGTAGCGCGCAGACTTCCCGGTTCCTCCCCCGTTCACGGGGGAGGTGGGCTCGAGCATGGCGAGAGGCCGGAGGGGGCAAGTGGGCGAGGACTGTATGCCCCCTCCGCCGCCTGCGGCGACACCTCCCCCGCGGGCGGGGGAGGAACCTCGTTCGTTGCGCCCGCCGCTCAGCCGCCCTTGAAGCGGTCGAGCAGGCCTTCCAGCGCGCCGACCGCGCCGGGCTGCACCTGACCGTTCGGCGTCAGGTGGTCGACCATCTGCGGGATCAGCTGCGACAGGTGGCCGGCCGCCTCCTGCGGGTCGATGCCGAGCTTCTGCGCGAAATCGGCGACTGGGCCGGAGCCCAGCACCTGGGTGATCTGGTCGGGGGAGACGGGCAGGTTCTGGCCGCCGCCGACCCACGATTGCGCCACCTCGCCCAGGCCGCCCTTCTCGAAGGCCGCCACCAGGCCGCCGACGCCGCCGTGCTGCTCCAGCATCCCGCCGAGGCCGCCCTGCACGTCCGCGCCGCCGCCAAGGACGCCGCTCAGGCCCGACAGGCCGCTGGCCACTTGATCGAACAGTCCCATGGTCTGCGTCCTTCCGGGTCGAGGAGGGGGGCTACTGCATCCGCGCCGTGAGCGGCACGATCTCGGCGCTCGGGCGGCCGCAGAGATCGTCGTAGAGGTCGGCCAACCCCTCGAACGTCGCCCGCCAGCCGTGGCGGGCGACGGCGCGGGCGCGGGCGGCGGCGGCGATGGCGGGAAGGTCGCGGGCGAACAGCGCCTCCACGGCCTCCGCGAAGGCCTGGGGCGTGGCGCGGGCGGCCAGCTGGCCCACGCTCTCGTCGACGATCTCCGCGATGCCGCCCGACGCGATCCCCACCATCGGCAGGCCGCACGCCATGGCCTCCAGCGCCACCAGCCCGAACGGTTCCTG
Organism: Caulobacteraceae bacterium; assembly: GCA_030151985.1. GTDB lineage: Bacteria > Pseudomonadota > Alphaproteobacteria > Caulobacterales > Caulobacteraceae > JASLDZ01. The sequence continues at coordinate 1,395 of JASLDZ010000259.1, forward strand.
GTGGTTGGCGTGGACGAAGGCGTCGCAGCTCGCCATCAGCCGCGCCACGTCGCGCGGGTCGGACTGGTAGTCGAGGCAGGTGGCGTTCGACTGCGGCCGCGCGCTCGCCCCGGCGGCGATCAGCAGCAGGTGGTAGTCGGGGCCGAGACGGGCGACCGCGTCGAGCAGCACGTCGATGTTCTTCTCCCGCGCCGGCCTACCCGCGAACACGAGGAGGCGCGTGGAGGGCTTCAGCCCCAGCTGGCGGCGCAGGCGCGCAGGGTCGGCGCAGCCCGGGTTGAAGAGGTCGGTGTCCACGCCCAGGCCCTGCACCCGAACGTTGGGCACGCCGGCGTAGGCCAGGCGCTCGGCGATGTGGCGCGAGGGCGCAACCACCTGGTCGAAGCGGCGGAACAGGCGCGCCCAACGCCGCCGCACGGGCGGCTCGGCCCACTCGCCCAGGTGCAGGGCGGCGAGCGCGGCGGGGTCGGAGTGGCAGAAGCCCACCACAGGAACGCCCAGCCGCTCCCCCGCCTCCAGCGCGGCGCGTCCGGGGGCGTAGGGGTCGCCCGCCTCGATGATCGTCGGGCGGAGCGACACGAGCGCGTCCGCCCACTTGCGGGTGGAGGCGGGCCAGCGGTAGCCGTCGCCGAACGGCAGGCGCACCGCCGCCTGGGTCACCAGCCCCCGCCCGCCGTCGCGGGTGGAGGCGCCCGGCACCATCAGCGTATGGCGCATCTCGGGCCGCAGCTGCGCCATCCAGGCCCGCTTGGCGAGCAGGTAGCGCTTCACCCCCCCGCTCTTGGGCGCGAACAGCATGGTGGTGTCGACGAGGTGCGGCTCGGCGAAGTCGGCCCTGTGCGAGGGGCGGAGGAGGGCGGCTTCGCGGGAGGACCGGAACTCGTAGACCACGCGGAACCTCCAGGCTTGCCTCGGGCGTACAACGTCGCGCACGCGCGATCCGTTCTACGATGATACGCGACAACGGGAAGGGGGACGCGGTCAAGCTTCATGACAGCTTCGCGATCACGGCGGAACGGACAAGCGCACGCCGCGGGCGCCCTGGTGGTCGGCGCGGGCGTCGGCGGGCTCGCCTGCGCGCTGGCGATGCACGCGCGGGGAATGCGCCCGGTCGTGCTGGAGCGCGAGCCCGTTCTGGAGGCCGCCGGAGCGGGCCTGCAGCTCGGCCCCAACGCGGTGCGGGTGCTCGATACGCTGGGGCTGGGCGAGGGGCTGCGCCGGATCGGCGGCGCGGCGCGCGCCGCGGGGGTCCAGCGGGGTCGGGCCGGCCGGCGGCGCTCCCGCACCCCCGTCTCGGGCGCCGCGGCGCGGGGGGGCGCGCCCGACATGAAGCTGGTAC
>JASLDZ010000290.1 GCA_030151985.1 Caulobacteraceae bacterium
CGACCCCGTCCGGCGCCAGGGCGTGGACGACCCAGTAGACCGCCGCGATCGACAGCACGCCGGTGACGATCAGGCCCTGGTAGAGCGCGCCCATGATGTTGCGCTTCTTGCCCAGCTTCACGAAGAACGAGCCGACGATCGAGGTGATGATGCAGACGCCGCAGATCGCCAGCGGCAGCAGCATCATGTTGCCGACAATGTCCTGCCCGCGGAAGAAGATCGCCGCCAGCACCATGGTGGCGACGGTGGTCACCGCATAGGTCTCGAACAGGTCGGCGGCCATGCCGGCGCAGTCGCCGACGTTGTCGCCCACGTTGTCGGCGATGGTGGCGGCGTTCCGGGGATCGTCCTCGGGGATGCCGGCTTCGACCTTGCCCACCATGTCGCCGCCCACGTCGGCGCCCTTGGTGAAGATGCCGCCGCCCAGGCGCGCGAAGATGGAGATCAGCGAGGCGCCGAAGCCCAGCGACACCAGCGCGTCGACGACAGGCCGGCTGGTCGGGTCCAGCCCCATCGGGCCGGTCAGCACGGCGTAGTAGCCGGCCACGCCCAGGAGCGCGAAGCCCGCCACCAGCATGCCGGTGACCGCGCCCGAGCTGAAGGCCACGTTCAGCCCCTTGCCGAGGCTCTCGCTGGCCGCCTGCGCGGTGCGCACGTTGGCGCGGACCGAGATCAGCATGCCCGCAAAGCCCGCCCCGCCCGAGAGCACGGCGCCGATCAGGAAGCCCACTGCGGGCAGCACGCCCAGCAAGAAGCCGATCAGGACGAGGATCACCACGCCCACGATGCCGATGGTGATGTACTGGCGGCGCAGATAGGCCTGCGCACCCTCCTGGATCGCCGCGGCGATCTCCTGCATCCGTGCGTTGCCGGGCGACAGGCGCAGGATCGCCCCCGTCTGCACCGCGCCGTAAACCACCGCGAGCGCGCCCGCGAGGATCACCCAGACCAGTCCGCTCATGCCCGTCCCTATGCTGTCACGAAGGCGCGCCCGCGCTTTGCAGCAGCGCGGCTAGGCCTCCGATCGCGTCACCGTCCCACCCGCTCGCGGAACTGATGTCCGTCTCGAGGCTCGGGTCTTCCATGGAGACTTTGCCGCCGCTTCGCAACATCCCTTGTGCGGAAAGGGCGCGGCGGCATCCGCCGCAGCGGTTCAGGGGATCGGCGCGCGCGACGGAGCGGCCGTAGGCGCGACGCGCGCCAGGCGGTGCTGCGGCTGCTGCGAGACCACCACCACGGCGGTGATCACGCCCGGCCCGGCGATCCGCCGCACGTCCGGCAGCAACGCGGCCTTCAGCGCGCCTTCGTCCACATGGTTCAGGTCCTTGGGGTCGGTGAAGGGCTTGCGGTGCGCGGCGCGGATCAGCGCGTCGCGGAAATAGGGCTCCTTCGCGCGCGCCTTGGCCACGTCGGCCCCCGGCGCGGTGATCAGGCGGACATAGGCGAAGACGTAGTTGACGAGCTTGCCCTGCACGACCACCGGCAGACCCACCGCCGCGAGGTCGACCGCCTGCAGCTCGTCCTTCCCCGGCTTCGCCTTCTCCGCCGCGGAGGCGGGCGCCGCCCCGACGAGCGGAAGGGCCAGGGCGAAGGCGAGGATCGGAAGCCGGCGGCGGGGCATGGGCTCAACCATGGGTCCAGCCGAGTTTCGCAGGCGTTACGTCGGCCCCCCGATACAGCACCCGCAGACCTGGCTCGGCGGTGAAGCGGCCGATCTCCACACCCGGCGCGTCGGGCGAGGCGGAGGCCAGAACCACCTCGTAGTCGTCTCCGCTCGTGGCCAGCCGCAGCCGGGCCGCCGGCTCGTCGGCCTGGGCGGAGAGCCAGCGCGCGGCGGCGGCCGAGACCGGAACAGCCTCCAGCCGCACCTCCACACCCAGCCCGCTCGCCTGCGCCACGTGAAGGGCGTCGGCCAAGAGCCCGTCGGAGACGTCGGCGGCGGCGCAGGCGTGGCGGCGCAGCGCCTAGCGCAGGTCGAGTCGCGGCTCGGGCAGGCGGTGGCGCGCGACCAGGACGCGGGCGTCCTCCCCTTCCGGCGCCCCCGCCTCTCCTATCAGCGCCGCGAGGCCGAGACCGGCGTCGCCGATCGGCCCGGTGACGCGCAGCGCGTTCCCGGCTCGCGCCCCGCCCCGCCGGACGGTGTCGCCGACGGGCGCCAGACCAATCAAGGTCGCGGAGAGGGTGAGCGGTCCGCCCGTGCGCACGGTGTCGCCGCCGAACAGCCGCAGGCCGAACGCCGCCTGGTCCTGCGCGAGCCCCGCCGCGAAGGCCTCCCGGTCGGCGGAGCCCGCCTCCTCCGACCACGCGACGTTCAGGAACCAGCCCCAGGGCTCAGCCGCCTTGGCCGCGAGGTCGGACAGGTTCACGCGCAGGAGCTTGCGGGCGACGAGGTCGTGGGGGGTGTCCGCCAGGAAGTGGACGCCCGCCACCAGCGTGTCGGTGGTGACCACCAGCTCCGTCCCCGCGGGCGGCCGCAGCACGGCCGCGTCGTCCGCCAAGCCCAGGGCTTCGGGCGCGCCGAGGGTCAGCGGCCGGAACAGGCGCGCGATCTCGCCGAACTCGTCCAAGTCCTGCGTCATGGCGTCTGCATAGTCTCCCCCGAGGGCGCAAGACAGCGACCGCATACACTGCCAAGCTTGCCTGGCCGAAGGAGGACGCGATGGCGATCGTGACGGAGCGGATGGCGGCGGAGATGGAGGGCGGCTTCGTCGTCTTCCTGATCGGCGTGCGCCTGAACCGCTGGTGGAAGGTGGGCGCGTGGCTGCCGGTCTTCTCCGCCATGCCGAGGATGCTGCAGGAGCTGGCGCGCAAGCCGGAGCTGGGCCTCTTGCACGCGCGCAGCCACTTCGGCCCGCGCTCGGCGATGGTGGTGCAGTACTGGCGCAGCTACGACCACCTGGAGCGCTATGCGCAAGACCGCGACGCCTCGCACCTGCCCGCCTGGCGCGCCTTCAACAGCGCCGTCGGGACCAACGGCGACGTCGGCATCTGGCACGAGACCTACGTGGTGCAGCCGGGCGCCTACGAGGCGATCTTCGTCAACATGCCGCCCTACGGCCTCGGCGCGGCGGGGACGCTCGTGCCGGCGAAGGGTTCGCGCAAGGCGTCGCGCGAGCGGCTGTCGGCGGCGATGGGCGCTTCGTCTCAGGCCTGAGCGCGCACGTCCCTGGCCACGGCGTCCAGCGCGGCGTTGACGAAGCCGGACTCCGTCGGACCTTCGAAGAAGGCTTTGGCCAGCTCGACGTACTCGTCGATCACGACCTCCGTGGGCGTCTCGGGCGCGGCGATCAGCTCCCACGCGCCGGCCCGCAGCACCGCGCGGGCGGTGGCGTCCAGGCGGGACAGCTTCCAGTTCGAGGCCAGCCGCTTCTGCACGGCCGCGTCGATCTCGCCCTGCCGGGCGACCACGCCCTGCACGAGGTCGGCGAAGAAGGGCTCGTCGGCGTCGGCGAGCTGCGGCCCTTCGTGGCCGCCTTCCAGCGAGCCGCCGAAGCGGTGGTCGCGGAACTCGCGCACGACGGCGTCCACGCCGATGCCGGACACCTCCATCTGGTAGAGCGCCTGCACCGCGGCCAGCCGCGCCACGCTCCGCTCCTGCCGGGGCGGCCCGCGGGGGACGAGGGTCTCGGGCAGGCTCAAGTCGAAGGCTCCAGGGTGTCTTCCTCGTTCAGCCCCTCCTCGCCGAGAAAGCGGGCGAAGTCGGAGGTTTCGCGGAAGTCGCGGTAGACCGAGGCGTAGCGCACGTAGGCCACCTCATCGAGCGCCTTCAGCGCCGTCATCACCGCCTCGCCCACGACGCTCGAGGCGATGTCAGTCTCGCCGCGGCTCTCGAGCTGGCGCTGGATGCCGGAGACCATGCGGTCGATCCGCTCCTGCTCGATCGGGCGCTTGCGGGTGGCGATGGCGATGGAGCGCTCCAGCTTCTCGCGCTCGAAGGGCGTGCGGCGGCCGGAGCGCTTGACGATGTTCAGCTCGCGCAGCTGCGTGCGCTCGAAGGTGGTGAAGCGGCCGCCGCACTCCGGGCAGGAGCGGCGGCGGCGGATCGCGGCGCCGTCCTCGGACGGGCGGCTGTCCTTCACCTGGCTCTCAAGATGACCGCAGAACGGACACTTCATCAGGCGTAGATGGGGAAGCGCCCCGTCAGCTCCAGCACCTGCGACCGCACGTCCGCCTCGACGGCCGCGTCGCCCTGCTCGTTCGCCGCCAGGGCGTCGAGCACCCGCACGATCAGCTCGCCCACGCGGGTGAACTCCGCCTGGCCGAAGCCGCGGGTGGTGCCGGCCGGCGTGCCCAGCCGCACGCCCGAGGTGATCGTGAAGGGCGCGGTGTCGAAGGGCACGCCGTTCTTGTTGCAGGTGATCAGCGCGCGCTCCAGCGCGTGTTCGGCGCCCCTGCCGGTGACGCCCTTGGGCCGCAGGTCGACCAGCATCAGGTGGCTGTCGGTGCCGCCGGAGACGATGCGCACACCGCCCGCCTCAAGCGCGGCGGCCAGCGCGCGGGCGTTGTCGACCACGGCGTGGGCGTAAAGCTTGAACTCGGGCCGCAGCGCCTCGCCGAAGGCTACGGCCTTGCCCGCGATCACGTGCTCCAGCGGCCCGCCCTGCAGGCCCGGGAAGACGGCGGAATTGACCTTCTTGGCGATCGCCTCGTCGTTGGTCAGCACCATGCCGCCGCGCGGGCCGCGGAGCGTCTTGTGGGTGGTGGTGGTGCAGACGTGCGCGTGCGGCACGGGGCTGGGGTAGACGCCCGCGGCGATCAGGCCCGCGTAGTGGGCCATGTCCACCATCAGGTAGGCGCCCACCTCGTCGGCGATCTTCCGGAAGCGCGCGAAGTCGATCGGGCGCGAGTAGGCCGAGCCGCCGGCGATGATCAGCTTCGGCCGCTCACGCCGCGCCGTCTCCTCCATCGCCTCGTAGTCGATCAGCTCGTCGTCGCGGCGCACCGTGTAGGGGATGGGGCGGAACCACTTGCCCGATTGGTTGGCCGGGCTGCCGTGCGTGAGGTGGCCGCCCGCCGCCAAGTCCATGCCCATGAAGGCGTCGCCCGGCTGCAGCAGCGCCATGAACACCGCCTGGTTGGCCTGGCTGCCCGAGTTCGGCTGCACGTTGGCGAAGCCCGCGCCGAACAGGCGCTTGGCCCGCTCGATCGCCAGCGTCTCGACCTCGTCGACGAACTCGCAGCCGCCGTAGTAGCGGCGGCCGGGATAGCCCTCGGCGTACTTGTTGGTGAGGATCGAGCCCTGCGCCTCGAGCACGGCGCGCGAGACGATGTTCTCCGACGCGATCAGCTCGATCTGGTCCTGCTGGCGCTTCAGCTCGCGGCCGATGGAGGCGGCGATCTCCGGGTCACCCTGCGAGAGGCCGGCGGAAAAGAACGCGGCGTCGGCGGCCACGGGCTTGGCGGGAGCGTTCATCGGCGGAAGGTCCGGGCTCGGGGAAGCGCCCTTTTACGCCGCTTCGGGCGAGGCGCAACGCGGCGCCGGCGCGCTATCCCTCCGCCGCCTCCAGCCGCACGAGCAGCGTCCCCTCCGCCACCTGCTGGCCGACGCTGACGGGCGCCTCAGCGACGACGGCGTCGAACGGCGCGGTCATCCCGTGCTCCATCTTCATCGCTTCGAGCGTGACGACGGGCGCGCCCTTGGCGACGCGCTCGCCGGCCTTCACCCCCAGCTGCCCCACCTTGCCCGGCATGGGCGCGTGGAGTTGACCGTCGGAGGTGGCGCCTGCAGCC
>JASLDZ010000304.1 GCA_030151985.1 Caulobacteraceae bacterium
AACGCCAAGCCCCGCGCGGAGAAGACCTTCGACGACGCGCTGGAGATGCTGGCCGCGATGAAGGCCGTCGGCTCCATCGAGCACGCGATCGGGGTGGCCGACGCCTTCGCCCGCACCGGCGTGCGCCGCTTCGAGCACGACCTCGACTTCATCCCGGAGAACCCGGCCAAGGCGGTGCTGCGCCAGATCGCCAACTACGTCACCACGAGGGCGCTGTGAACGCGTCGGGGCCGTCGCACCCCTCGGTGTTCGGCCCCGCCGACGTGGCGCTGCTGCGGCTGCTGCAGGCGCAGAACGCGGTGCTGCGGGTGGCGCTCTGCACCCTGGCGCGCCGGGGCGTGGCCTTCCGTCGCCGCGAGGCCGGCCGCGCCGCCGCGTGGATCGACGTGCTGGGGCCCCACCCCATGTTCAAGGCGGGGCAGTTCCTGTTCGACCTGATGGAGTGGGAGGACTTCATGCTCGACGGCGACCCGCCGCCGCTGGGCGAGACGCAGGCGGCCGAACTGGTGGCCCGCGTCCGCGACCTCCTGGGCCTGCCCGCGCCGCCGGTCACGGCGTCCGCGCCCTCGGGCCCGCTCCCCACGCTGGAGAGCGGCTTCCACCTCTACCGCGACGTGATCCTGGGCGCCCTCGACCTGGGCCTCGGACCCGCCGCCGCGCTCGCGGGCGTGGAGCTGACGACCGGAGCGCGCCGCAGGCCCTGACCGCCCCTCACACCACCGATTCCTGAAGACCCCTGGTGGAGCCGAGGGGAGTCGAACCCCTGACCTCCTCATTGCGAACGAGGCGCTCTACCAACTGAGCTACGGCCCCCCTTGAGGGAGCGGGCACATAAGGGAGACGGTCCGAAGCTGTCAACCGCGCCCAGGCAGGGCGGCGCGCGCCGATTGCGGGGCGAGGGCGGCGCGGGGTATCAGCGGCGGACCGTCACTCCGGAGGCCTCGTGGGCACCGCGATCCTGTTCCTGTTCGATTCGCTGATCTCGCTCGTGCAGCTCGTCATCCTCGTCTGGGCGATCCTGTCGTGGCTGATCGCGTTCGACGTGATCAATACGCGCAACCCCACCGTCTACCGGTTCGTGCGCGTGCTGGACGGGATCTGCTCGCCCATGATGGCGCCGATCCGCCGCTTCATGCCGAACCTGGGCGGCGTCGACATCAGCCCGATCATCTTCCTGCTCCTGCTGAAGGCGCTGCAGATCGCGGTCCACAACACGGTGGCGGGACCGCTGATCCAGGTGCTGGGCTGAGGCGGCGTCAGTTCGCCAGGAAGGCGTCCAGCGCCGCGTCGAAGCCCTTGGGGTCGTCGTACATCACGAAGTGCTTGGCGCCCGGCGCGGCCATGACGAGCGTCTTCTGCTTGAGCGGCGCGTAGTCGGCCTCCATCAGCGTCTTCAGCGGCGCCTCGTAGAAGACGGTCACGGGCGCGGTGACGGACGCCAGGCGCGGGCGGAGGTCGGTGACCATGTCCTCCTGCATGGCCTTGACCATCACCGGGCGCGCGCTGGCGGTGGACCAGGCGGCGATGCGGGCCTGGTCGGCGGGGGCGGTCGCCATGGCCGCGCTGGTCTGCTCGACCCCCTTGGCGAAGCCCGCGTCGTCGGCCGACAGGAGCCGGGCGCCCATGGCCTCGGCGTAGGGCTTGGCGCCCTCGGCGGTCGCCTGCGGGCCCGCGAACAGCTCGGCGTAGAAGGCCAGCGAGTCGGCGACGAACACCTTGCCCACGTGGTCGGGATGGTCCGCGGCCAGCTCCAGCGCCATCACCCCGCCCAGGCTGTGGCCGACCACCGCGGGCCGCTTCAGGCCGGCGGAGACGATGTAGGCGTCGATGTCGGCCACGGTCGGCGCCACCACGGGGCCGGTCGCGTTGGCGCGGGCCGGTTCGCCCGCGAAGCCCGCCACCTGCACGAGGTGCAGCCGGTAGCGGCCGCGCAGCCGCTCGGCTGTCCGCCGCCACGTCTCGCGCGAGGAGGCCAGGCCGGGGATCAGCACCACGTCGGGGCCGCGCCCCACCACCTCCACGCTGATCCGCTCACGGGTGACGAGGCGGCTGTCGGGGAAGAGCTTGAGCGGGGCGGCCTCCGCCGGGGCCGCCGCGGCGCAGGCGGGGCGGGGCGCGGCCACCTGCGCGAACAGCGGAAGGGATGCGGCCAGCGCCAGGGCGCGGAGGGCGAGGGCGGATCGGCGGCTGAGGGTCTGCATGGGGTTCTCCTGAACGAGACAAGCTTTGCTTGTCAAAGTCGTTTGGTCAAGTGGCGTCGCGGTCGCTGAAGATGCTCTCGATCGGGGCGTCGAACAGTCGGGCGATGCGGAAGGCGAGGGGCAGGCTGGGGTCGTACCGGCCGGTCTCGATGGCGTTGACGCTCTGGCGGCTCACCTCGAGCTTCTGCGCCAGGTCGGCCTGGCTCCAGCCGCGCTCGGCCCGCAGCACGCGCAGGCGGTTGTCCATCAGCGGCGCGCCGCCAGGTGGTCGGCCAGCTGGCGGCTGCACTGGGCCAAGCCCCAGGCCGCGCAGAAGAGGGTGAAGCCCCAGTAGGCCGGCACGTGCGG
>JASLDZ010000336.1 GCA_030151985.1 Caulobacteraceae bacterium
GGTGGTCGCCGTGGCCCAGCACCGGGCGGGCGGAGAACATCTGATCCAGGCTCAGCGCGCCGTGCATGATGTCGCCGCCGACGAGGCCGAAGGTGCGCTCCAGGTCCAACGGCGAGTTGATCTGGCGGGCGATCACCGACCTGGCGAAGCCCGGCGCATACCTGTCCACCGTGGCGACCATCAGGTCGGCCACCTCCTCGCGGTGGTCGTCCCAGCTGCGGCCGCCGGAGAGGGTCGGCGCCACGTGCTGGCAGAACAGGCTGGCGACGTGCTTCCCCGGAGGGGCGAGCGTGTCGTCCAGCGTGGAGGGGATCAGCACCTCCACGATCGGCTCCTTGGACCAGCCGTGCGCACGGGCGTCCGTATAGGCGCGGTCCATGTAGGCCAGGGTCGGCGCGATGATGATCCCGCCGGTCAGGTGGTCGCCAGGCTCGGGCTTGCAGGTGAAGCGGGGCAGTTCGCTCAGCGCCACGTTCATGCGGAAGGTGCCCGAGCCGGAGCGGTAACGCGTGATCCGCTCGCGGAAGTCGGCGGGCTGCACGGCCGGGTCCACAAGCTTGCCGAACAGGAGCTTGGGGTTGAGGTTGGAGGCGACGGCGCGGGCGCTCAATCTTTCGCCGCCTTCGGTGACGACGCCGACCGCCCGGCCCTTTTCCACCAGCACCTCGGCCACCGCCTCGTCGGTGCGGATCTCGACGCCCTCCGCGCGGCACGCCGCCGCCATCGCCTGGGTGATGGCGCCCATGCCGCCGATGGCGTGGCCCCACTCGCCCTTCCTGCCGTTCACCTCGCCGAAGACGTGGTGCAGCAGCACATAGGCGGTGCCGGGCGTGTAGGGGCTGGCGTAGTTCCCCACCACGCCGTCGAAGCCGTAGGCCGCCTTGATCGGGTCGCTCTCGAACCAGCCGTCCAGCCAGTCGCCGGCCGATTGCGAGAACAGCGCCAGGAGGTCGCGGCGGGCGGTGGTGTCGAGCCCCGCCAGCGTGCGGCCGAGGCCGGCCCCCTTCACCAGCTCTCCCAGCGCCGCGAACCCGCCCTCCACCACATTGGGCGGCGTCTTCAGCACGAGCGCGCGCACGACGTCGGCGATCGCCTCCAGCCGGGCCGAGTAGGCGTCGAGCCGACCGGCGTCCTTCTGCGAGAACTTGGCGACCTCGGCATGTGTGCGCCCGCCCCCGACAATGAGCGACTCGCGGTCGTTCAGCGGCAGGAAGTTGGAGACCTTGCGGTGGACGATCTCCAGCCCGTGGCCGTGCAGGTCCATGTCCGCGATCACGCGCGGGTTGAGGAGACTGACGGTATAGCTGGCGGTGGAGTTGCGGAAGCCGGGGGCGAACTCTTCCGTGACCGCCGCCCCGCCCACGACGTGCCGGCGCTCCAGCACCGTCACCTTCAGCCCGGCGCGGGCGAGGTAGAAGGCGCACACCAGCCCGTTGTGCCCCCCGCCGACGACGACGACGTCGCGTTCGTCCCTGCTCACTGGCCCCCTCCGCCGCTCGGCTCCGCCTCGCGCCACCTCCCCCGCTCCGCAGGGGAGGTCTGACGATTAAGCGCACGCTCCAAGCTTGCAGGCCTCCCCCGCCTGCGGGGGAGGAGGTCGCGGAGCGACCGGAGGGGGGAAGTGCCCAAGATCATCACGCCGCCCTCCGCACCGGCGCGTCCGACCGCGCCTCCGGGATCGCCGCGCGCAGCCGGTCCGCGAACGCCGCCAGGCACACCTCTCCCGGCGCCAGCGGCCCCGCGCCGTAGCTGGACGAGGCCATCCCCGCTTGCACGCCCTCGATCAGCGCGGTGTCCTCAGCGTTGACCTGGCGGTTGATGCGCCAGTTCAGGTAGCGCGCCGCCCGCGTCTCGCGGCGCGCGTCGGGCAGCACGTAGGCGATCTCGCGGATCATGGTGCGCGTGGCGGAGACGGGGATGAACTGCATGAAGTCGAGCTGGTCGGGATAGACGTCGAACGCCACGTTCGGCCACAGGCGATAGTAGCGCCAGGTGCGCCGCTCGGCCTCGGGAACATGGTCGAATCCGTCCATCAGCGCGGCGTAGCGCGCTTCCGACCACGCCATGCCCTGGCCGGGGCCGACGATCCCCCACATCTTGTCGACCCACGGCTTGGCCTCGATGCCATAGCTCGCGCCGAACAGGCGGGTCAGGCCGGGGTGGGCGACGGGGATGTGCATGGCGTCGCCGTAGTTGTCGGCCACGTTCTTCCAGTTCACCTCGCGCGGCCGCATGACCACGCGGCCCTGGGGGACCAGGTCCTCCAGCCGGTAGGGGTCGAGCTCCGCGGCGTAGGGCGCCATCATCTGCGCCACGCTCGGCAGCCCCTCGGCGAAGCGCACGAAGACGAAGCCGCGCCACACCTCCTGCTCCACGGGTTTGAGCCCGTGCTCGTCGGGATCGAGCGTGCCGAACCCCTGCCACTTGGGCGTGGAGGCCAGCCGCCCGTCCAGGCCGTAGCTCCAGGCGTGGTAGGGGCACACGAGCCGGCGTCCGCAGTTGCCGCTCGCGCCCTCCGCCAGCCGTGCGGCGCGGTGGCGGCAGACGTTGTGGAAGCTGCGCGCCTGCCCGTCCGTCCCGCGGATCGTGACGACGCGCTCGCCCAGGATGTCGAGGGTGTGGAAGTCGCCGGGCTTGGGGATGTCGCTGAGGTGGCACACCACCTGCCACGCCTGCCGGAACAGTGTGGAGGCCTCGAGCTCGAAGAAGCCGGGATCGGAGTAGAGCCACGCCGGCAGGCTGGTCCCGAGCGTCATGGCGGCCTCCTGCACGGCTTGCTATACGACTGTGCAGCAGCGGCGATCGGCGATCAATCCCCCTCCACCCACCGCCAGCAGAGGGCGACCGCCTCCTCCCGCGTGAACGCCGCCGGGTCGAGGCACAGCTCCAGCCACAGGCCGTCCAGCAGGGCGGAGAGGCCGATCGCCGCGCCGCGCACGTCCTTCACGCCAAGCGGGGCGAGCAGCGACTCCAGCCGGGCGCGGTAGGCGACGTAGGTGTCGGCGTGGACGGCGGCGGCCGCCGGGTCCGTGCGCACCAGGCCCCAGAAGCCGAGCCAGGCGCCCAGGAGGTCCGCGTCCACGATCGCGGGCGAGAAGCTGGCCTCCAGGAAGGCGCCGAACCGGGCGCGGGGATCGCCGCCCGCGCCCGCGACCGCCGCGTCCAACGCGGCGTCCACGGAGGAGACCACCTCGCGGTAGGTCTGCGCCATCAGCGCGGAGACGCCGCCGAAATGGTGGCGGATCAGCCCTGGCGAGACGCCCGCCCGCGCCGCCACGTCGCGCACCGAGGCGCCCCCCGCCCCGCGCTCCGACAGGCTGGCCGCGGCCGCCTCGACCAGGGCGGCGCGGCGGACGTCGGGATCGGCGCGGGTGAAGCGGGGCACGGGCGCCTACGGCCCGGCCGCGCTCAGCGCCTTGATCAGGGCGTAGGCGGCCTGCCCCCCCTCGTCGAAGCCCTGGGCGAGGATGCGCTCGTCGCGGCCGTGGGCGGTGCTGGCGACCTGGGCGATCACGTCCGCGCCGTAGCTGGGGATCCCCGCCTCGCGCGAATAGACCATGTCGGAGGCGCCGACCGCCATGAACGGCACGAGCGGCAGGCCGGGCCACACGCTGCGGTTCGCCGCGGCGATCCGCGACAGCACCACGGGGTCGGGCGCGGTCTCGGGACTGGGGTCGATCGGGCCGTCCGTGGTCAGAGCCACGCCGGGGTCGGCGATCACCTCCGCCAGGATCGCGCGGACGGCCTCGGGCGTGTCTCCGGGCACCAGGCGGCACTGGATCGTCGCCTCCGCGCGATTGGGCAGCGCACTCTCCCCCTGCCCGCCGCGCACCTCGGTGGCGACGCAGGTGGTGCGCAGGATCGCGTTGCGCTCCGGTTCGGCGGACAGGCGCTCGGCCGCGGCGAGGTCCGGCGGCGACGCGGCCGCGGCGGCGAGGTCGACCGCCTCCCGCCCCGCCTTCAGCTTCGACTCGGCGCTGAGGAAGGCGCGGGTGGTGGCGTTGGTGCGCACGGGGAAACGGAACGCGGCGATCCGCTCCAGGGCGCCGGCCATCTGGTAG
>JASLDZ010000349.1 GCA_030151985.1 Caulobacteraceae bacterium
CGCCCGGCCGAGCAGGTCGGGCGGGACCACCAGCCAGCCCAGCCGCCAGCCCGCCATGCTGAAGTATTTGGAGAAGCTGTTGATCACGATCGCGCCGGGGTCGAACTCCAGCATCGAGCGCGACGGCCCGACGTAGCTCAGCCCGTGGTAGATCTCGTCCGACACGATGCGCACGCCGCGTTCGCGGCAGACCTCGGCGATGCGCGCGAGCTTGTCCGGCGCGATCACCGTACCGGTGGGGTTGGCGGGGCTGGCCAGGATCACGCCGGCGGGAGGCGGGTCCAGCGCCTCCAGCGCGCGGGCGGTGAGCTGGAAGCGCGCCTCCGGGCCGCAGGCGATCTCCACCGGCTCCATGTGCAGCGCGCGCAGGGTGTTGCGGTAGGCGACATAGCCCGGCCGCGCGGTGGCCACCCGGTCGCCCGGGGCGAAGGCGGTCGTCAGCGCGGTGACCAGGGCGGGCGAGGCGCCGCAGGTGAGGATGATCCGCTCCGGACCCACCTCCAGGCCGTAGACCTGCCGATAGCGCAGCGCGATCCGCTCGCACAGGCGCGGGCTCTCCCAGTAGCCCATCGGGTCCGCGTCGAGCACCCGGTGCGCGGCGGCGACCGCGGCCTTGGGCGCTCCCGTCGAGGGCTGGCCGAACTCCATGTGGATCACGGAGCGGCCCTCGACCTTGAGCTGGTGGGCCAGGCGGCTGATGGCGATGGCGCGGAAGGGTTCGACCATGCCCGGCGCTACGCCAGCCGATAGGTCGCGTCCAGCGTCGCCTCTCCCCCGTCGGCTTGCACCGTCCCCGCGCGCACCAGGCGGATCAGGTGCGCCCACAGCGACCGCGCGGCCGCGCCGTGCAGGCGGGGATCGACGTTGGCGTAGAGCGCGGCCGTCATCTCGGCGATGGCGGCGGGACCCTTCGCGAGCGCGGTGAGCACCTGCCGTTCCCGCGCCAGCCGGTGGCCCTTGTAGGCGCGCAGGAAGCGGTCCGGATTGCGCACCGGCGGCCCGTGGGTCGGCCACAGCACGTCGAAGCCTCCGTCCCGCACCCGGTCGAGGCTGGCCAGGTAGTCGTCCATGTCGCCATGCGGCGGGCTGACGATGGTGGTGGACCAGCCCATCACGTGGTCGCCCGAGAACAGCGCGTTCTCCTGCGGCAGGACGAAAGCCAGGTGGTTCGACACGTGGCCGGGCGTCGCCATCGCCCGCAGCGTCCAGCCCGGGCCGGACACGTCCTGCCCGTCCGCCAGCTCCACGTCGGGCCGGAAGGCGGCGTCGGCTTCCTCGCCCTCGCCGCCGACCGAGGGATCGGAGCGGCCGTAGACCGGCGCGCCCGTCGCCGCCTGCAGCGGCCGGGCGGCGGGACTGTGGTCGGCGTGGCTGTGGGTGGTGAGGATCGCGGTCACGCGCTCGCCCGAGAGCGCCTCGATCAACGCCGACACGTGCTCGGGCAGGTCGGGCCCCGGATCGATCACCGCGACCTCGCCGCGCCCGACCACATAGACGCCGGTGCCCAGGTAGGTGAACGGGCCCGGATTACGCGCCGTGATTCGCCGGATCGAGGGCGAGACCTCGACCAGGCCGCCGTAGGCGGGGTCCATCTCCCGCTCGAACGGGATCGGCTCGGCGTCGGCGGCGCCCGTCTTGCCGGAAGGGGCGGCCTCGTCCCGGGATGCGCCAGTCATGTCCAGCTCCTCCACCGTGTCCGTGTCCCGCAGGCTGCAGGCCGTCGCGGCCGCGTTCCTGTGCCTGGCGGGGCTGCGCCTGGTGCAGGCGACCACGCCGACCTCCGACGCGGCGCCGACCGAAGTCCGGGGCCTGCTCGGGCGCTAGAGCGCCTGCGACAGGTCGTAGCCCGCGCCGCGCCCCAGGGCGACCAGCTCCTCCCGAGGCCGTCCGGCCAGCGCCTCTCCCCGCGCCCAGGTCACGATGGAGCGCGTGCCCGAGCGGCAGAAGCCCAGCGCCGGCCCCCGCGCGCCGGCGATCGCCTCGCGCACCGCCTGCACCTGGTCCGGACGCGGCGCGCCGACGACCGGGGCGTGCAGGTAGTCCAGCCCCGTCGCCCGGGCGGCCGCCTCCATCTGCGCGCTGGTGGGCTGGCCGGGCTCCTCGCCGTCGGGACGGTTGTTGATCACGAGCGTGAAGCCCCGCGCCGCCGTCTCGGCCATCTCCTGCGGCGCGAGCTGGGGGGCGGTGGCGAACTGCGGCGTCACGGGGCGGATGTCGGCGGGCATGAGGACCGATCCTGCGGGCGGTTCTGGGGACCCTCTCGTCGCGCGCCGGGCCGGCGGAGGCAAGCGCGGCGCTCGCCCGTCGTCATGCCGACGGTTGGAAACATGTGGCGCCGAAGCGCGACGGGGTTGTGACCTGTTTGCGACACCGGAGCTGCAACGTCATTACGCGGCCGTAATGTGCTTTGACCGGCGGACGCAACGCCCCTTACATCGGCCACAATCGGAACCGTGGACAGCCACAGTTCCGTCTCCACGTTTGCACAGGGCTCATAAACATGGCGAATTCCAAGTCGCGGGTCGCGCGCGGCAGGCTGCTGACGTCGACGCTGCTGGCGGGCGCCGCCGCACTGGGCGCCCCCGCCGCGATCGGCCTCGTGGCCACCCTGGCTCCCTCGGCCGCGCTGGCGCAGGACTACACCTCCGGCACGCTGGGCGGCACGGTCACCGACGCCACGGGCGCCCCGGTCGCCGGCGCGAGGGTTACGGTCCGCTCGCAGCAGACGGGCGTCAGCCAGACGTCGACCACCGATTCGTCGGGCGGTTTCCGCGCCCCCCTGATCCCGACCGGCTCCTATACCGTCAGCATCACCAAAGAGGGCTTCGCGCCCTCGACGCAAAGTGACCTCGCGGTCCACATCGGCGGCACGTCCAACTACACCTTCGCGCTGTCGCCTATGGGCGGCGACGTGTCGGAAGTTGTGGTCGTGGCCAAGAAGGCGCAGCCGCAGCTCGACTTCTCGCAGACCACCAAGGGCGTCGCGATCGACGTCGAGCAGCTGCAGAAGCAGGTCCCGATCGCCCGCAACGTGACTGCCGTGGCTCTGCTGGCGCCGGGCGTCGTCACCTCGGTGCCGGGGTTCCAAAACACCGACGGCTCGCTGGTCCCCTCGATCGGCGGCGGTTCGGCGGGTGAGAACGCCTTCTACCTGAACGGCCTGAACATCACCAACTTCGACACCTACATCGGCGGCGCGACCGTGCCGTTCGACTTCTACAAGACCGTGGAAGTAAAGACCGGCGGCTATCCCGCCGAGTTCGGCCGCGCCACCGGCGGCGTGATCAACGCCGTGACCAAGTCCGGCACTAACGACTTCTACTTCGGCATTCACGGCAACTACGAGCCCGATTTCGCCAAGGAGCGTGAGCCGAACACCTACCAGTTCCTGAATTCTCGCAACCGGCGTGACGTGGCCCAAACGAACGTCGAGTTCGGCGGCCCGATCCTGCGCGACCACCTGTTCTTCTACGGCCTCTACCAGCTGAACAGCACCATCACCGAAGGCGGCAGCGTCACGAACTCAAACTTCTATAAGCAGCGCGATAAGAGCCCGTTCTACGGGTATAAGATCGATGCCTACATCACGTCGCGACAGCACATCGAGTTCACCGACTTTAACACGTCGGACACGAGGTATCGCAACACCTTCGGGCTCCTTCAGAACCCTGCCTACACCGGCAACGCAGCCTTGGCCGCTCAGCAGCGGTCCGGCGCCTGCCGCTTCCTCTTCTGCAACGATCTGGTCACGTTCCCGACCAACCCCCTGACGGGCAAGGTTCAGACGCCTCAGGCGTTCGTCAACGGCACCGACGAGCAAGGGATCGACGGCGGCTTCGTCGGCTCGACGGTATACAAGAACGGTGGCAACAACTGGGTCGCCAAGTACACGGG
>JASLDZ010000380.1 GCA_030151985.1 Caulobacteraceae bacterium
CACACCGCCGCCGGGCGCGTCAGGCTGTCGCGGAACCAGCGGTACTGCGCCTCGCGCAGCAGCTCGCGGCGGTTGGCGTCGTGGACCATGCCCTCAATCAGGAAGAGGTCGATGAACTGTCCGACGCCGAGGAGCCCGAAGGTCAGCAGCCAGATGGTCCCGGTGACGTAGCGGCCCGAGTAGAACCGGTGGATGCCCGCCGCTCCCAGGAAGCACAGCGCCCAGAGCAGGAAGGCGGTGCCGGTGGACTTGCGCATGACGTGATCTCCTCTCGTCGCGGGCATTCAACGTCCGGACCGCGCGGAAGTCGCGTTAATTCGCGGACACGCCCCGGCGCGTGCCGGGTTTGACCCCGCGGCCCCCCTCCCGTATCCACGGTCGCCTTTGGAGGCGGGCGGGGGGGGATCCCTGGCCCGCCTTTTTCGCGCCCGCCCGCCCAGGCCTTCGAAGGAGACCGCCATGCCCGCAAGCCTGCCTACCGGCGCGATGGGCGTCCTGGTCCTCGCCGACGGCACGGCGCTCCCCGGGATCGGCGTCGGCGCGGTGGGCGAGGCGGTGGGCGAGGTCTGCTTCAACACCGCCATGACCGGCTACCAGGAGATCCTGACCGACCCCTCCTACATGGCGCAGATCGTCACCTTCACCTTTCCCCACGTCGGGAACGTGGGCGTGAACCGAGAGGACACCGAGCAGTTCGGCCGCGAGGGCGGGCCGGTGGAGGCCGGCTTCGGCGGCTCGCGCACGACGGCGCGCGGCGCGATCTTCCGCGACTTGCCGACCGATCCGGCCAACTGGCGCGCGAGCGGTTCGCTGCACGACTGGATGGCGAGCCGCGGCGTGGTCGGGCTGGCGGGGGTCGACACCCGTGCGCTGACCCGCGCGATCCGGGAGCGCGGAATGCCCCACGGCGTCATCGCCCACGCGCCGGACGGCCGCTTCGACCTCGACGCGCTGGTCGCCCGCGCGCGGGGCTGGACCGGGCTGACAGGCCTGGACCTCGCCAAGGAGGCCACCACGCTGCAGAGCTTCACCTTCGAGGAAGGGCTCTGGGCCTGGCCGGGCGGCTATGCCGGGCCGCTGGAGACGCCGCGGTTCGAGGTCGCGGTGCTGGACTACGGGATCAAGCGGAACATCCTGCGGGCGCTGACCTCCATCGGCGCGCGCGCGACGGTGCTGCCCGCGTCGACCACGGCGGACGAGGTGTTGGCGCGCAAGCCCGACGGGGTGCTCCTGTCCAACGGCCCCGGCGATCCGGCGGCGACGGGGGAATACGCCGAGCCCGAGATCCGCAAGCTGGCCGAGAGCGGCACGCCCGTCTTCGGCATCTGCCTGGGCCACCAGATGCTGGCGCGCGCGCTGGGGGCGAAGACGTCCAAGATGGACCAGGGTCACCACGGGGCGAACCACCCCGTGAAGGAGCTGGAGACCGGCAAGGTCGAGATCGTCTCGATGAACCACGGCTTCACCGTGGACCGCGACACCCTGCCGGAGGCGGTGCGCGAGACCCACGTCAGCCTGTTCGACGGCACCAACGCGGGTGTCGCGATGAAGCATCGGCCGGTGTTCAGCGTGCAGCACCACCCCGAGGCCAGCCCCGGCCCCACGGACAGCCTCTACATGTTCGAGCGGTTCGGGCGGATGATGGGCGAGGCCAAGGCCTAGGCGCCTCGGCGGAGGGGCGAACGGCCCGCCGCCGCATGCCTTGGGGGGCGGAGCGACGGCGGCGGGCGCGCCCTTGCGCGCGGGTGAGGTCGGAAGACCGCGCGTAAGGCTGCGGGCGACCGGCGGGCGGCCGCCCGTCGAAATCAGGGCATCAGCACGGTGTCGACGACGTGGATCACGCCGTTGGACTGCATGACGTTGGGGATCGTGACCATCGATGTGCCGCCCTTGGCGTCGGTGAGCGTGACGTGGCCCATCTTCTTGGAGACGGTCAGCGTCTCGCCTTGCACCGTGGTCAGCGTCTGGCCGTCCTTCAGGTCGGCGGCGGTCAGCCGGCCCGGCACCACGTGGTAGGTGAGGATCTTGGTGAGCGTCGCCTTGTTCTCCGGCTTCACCAGCGTCTCGACCGTGCCGGGGGGCAGCTTGTCGAAGGCCTCGTTGGTCGGCGCGAAGACGGTGAAGGGGCCGGGACCGTTCAGCGTGTCCACAAGGCCCGCGGCCTTCACGGCGGCGACCAGCGTGGTGTGGTCCTTGGAGTTCACCGCGTTGGCGACGATGGTCTTGTTCGCATACATCGGCGCGCCGCCGACCATCGGGTTGGACGCGGCGTAGGCCGGAGCGCCGGCGGCGGCGAGGGTGATCGCGGCGGCGGCCGTCATCAGGAACGAGCGCATCTTGAGGTGTCCTCCGTCGGCGCCGTCTTGCGCCTCGGAAGGGATTACGAGCGGCCAAGCTGCGCGGATGCGGACGCGCCCGGCCGCGGCTCGCCGATCAGATACGGTCGAGCACGCCCGCCGCGATCACCGGCCCGGTCGGGCCTGGCTTGGGCGACCCGCCCGGCGGTTCCAGGCTGATCGCCAGGGTCGCGCCAGCCTCCGCCAGCTTCAGCAGCTCCGGCTTCAGCGGCAGCGGGCGGATGTGGCCGGTGTCGAGCAGGCCGGCGGCGATCGGCTTGCCGCCCTTGGGGATCAGCCACAGCTCGCGGACGCGCGGATCGACAGGGCCCGGGCTGATCGGCGTCATCACCACCGCGCCGCGCGCGCGGTCGAGCGTGGCGACGAACAGCGGCTCGGAGCCGATCAGCGACGGCCCGGGGCTGACGGGCGCGAGCTTGGCCGCCAACAACGGCGCGGCGGTGACCGCGATCGGCCGCGTCGAGACATAGGCCGCCACCGCCAGGCTCGCCGCCGCGAGCGCGAAGCCGCCGATCGCCGCGGCGCGCCAAGCCGACAGGGCGCGGCTCCGCAGGAAAGGGACCACGGCGGTCGGGGAAGGCGCCGCCGGGGCGTCCGGGGTGGGCGCGGACCTCGCGGCGGCGGGAGCGGCCGTCGCCTCGATCCCGGCGCCTGCCGCGATCCGAGGCCACAGCCGGGGCGACGGTTCGACGGGACGCACCTCCTCCACCAAGGGGAACAGGCGGCGCGCCCAGTCGGCGGTGTCGGCGGCGAAGGCGTCATCGGTGGCGGCGCGAGCCTCGGCGCGCTCCTTCGCGCCGCCGTCCAGCACGCCCAGCGCCAGCTCCGCGGACAGCACCGCGTCGGCCGGGCGGCCGCGCCCGTCGGAGGGCGGGATGGGGGGCGGCACGTCGCTCATGACCCCAGGCACTCCCGCAGGCGCAGGAGCCCCCGGCGCACCCAGCTCTTCATGGTGCCGAGCGGCACGCCGGCGCGGACCGCGAGCGTCTCGTAGGTCACGCCTTCCAGAAACGCGGTCCGGATCGCGCTCGCCTGCTCAGGCTTGAGCCCATCCAGGCAGTCGCTGAGGCGCGCGTACTCGCCGGATCTTTCGAGCTCCGCCTCGACCGAGGGCGCGGGATCGACCAGCTCCGCGTTCTCCGCCGGCGTCTCGAGTCCCCTGGGGCGACGGGCGCGCAGGCGGTCGATGGCGCGGTTGCGGGCGATGGCGGAGAGCCAGGCGAGCGTCGAGGCGCGCGCGGGGTCGAACGCGTCCGCGCGCCGCCACACCGCGATGTACACCTCCTGCAGCACGTCCTCGCTCTCCTCCCGGTTGGTGAGGATACGCAGGCACACGCCCAGAAGCTTCGCGGAGGTTGCGGAATAGAGGTCCTTGAGCGCGCCGCCGTCGCGCTCGGCGGCGATGCGGCCCATCAGGAGCGCCAGCGGGTCGGGCGCGCGGCCTCCCGCTGAAAGGGAGGCGTCGGCGGCGAGGCTCTCCTGACTCAACGCGCGATCCTGTGGCCCGACTGCGCAAGGCTTAGCCCGTGTCGCGCACGCGCGCAAAGCCGGATGCGGGCCGCCGGGGTTGTCGCGCCCGCCCCCCCTCTCTAAACGAACCGCTTAGCCTTCAACCCGGCGTGACGCGCGGCCCCTCGCGGCGGCGGCCGTTCGCGCGCGAGGACGCCGCCGCCATGCCCAAGCGCACCGACCTCAAGTCCATCCTGATCATCGGCGCCGGGCCCATCGTGATCGGGCAGGCGTGCGAGTTCGACTACTCGGGCGTGCAGGCGTGCAAGGCGCTTCGGGCCGAGGGCTACCGGATCGTGCTGGTCAACTCCAACCCGGCCACGATCATGACCGACCCGGAGGTGGCCGACGCCACCTACGTCGAACCGATCACGCCCGAGATCGTCGCCAAGATCATCGAGAAGGAGCGGCCCGACGCGCTCCTCCCCACCATGGGCGGCCAGACGGCGCTGAACACCGCGCTCGCTCTGGAGCGGGACGGGGTGCTGGCGAAGTTCGGCGTCGAGATGATCGGGGCCAAGGCCGAGGTGATCGACAAGGCCGAGGACCGGCAGAAGTTCCGCGACGCGATGGACAAGCTGGGACTCGAGAGTCCCAAGTCCCGCGCCGTCCACACGCTGGAGGACGGGATCGCGGCGATCGAGTTCGTCGGCCTGCCCGCGGTGATCCGCCCCTCGTTTACGCTGGCCGGCACCGGCGGCGGCATCGCCTACAACATGGAAGAGGTGCGCGAGATCGTGGAGCGCGGCCTCGACCTCTCGCCCACCACCGAGGTGCTGATCGAGGAGAGCGTGCTCGGCTGGAAGGAGTACGAGATGGAGGTGGTGCGCGACCGCGCCGACAACTGCATCATCGTCTGCTCCATCGAGAACGTGGACCCGATGGGGGTGCACACCGGCGACTCCATCACCGTCGCGCCCGGGCTGACGCTGACCGACAAGGAATACCAGTGGATGCGGTCGGCCTCGATCGCGGTGCTCCGTGAGATCGGGGTGGAGACGGGCGGGTCCAACGTGCAGTTCGCCGTGAACCCCGCCGACGGGCGGATGGTGGTGATCGAGATGAATCCGCGGGTGTCGCGGTCGTCGGCGCTGGCGTCCAAGGCCACGGGCTTCCCGATCGCCAAGGTCGCCGCGCGCCTGGCGGTGGGCTACACCCTGGACGAGCTCGACAACGACATCACCGGCGCGACGCCCGCCGCCTTCGAGCCGACCATCGACTACGTGGTCACCAAGATCCCCCGCTTCGCCTTCGAGAAGTACCCGGGCGCCGAGCCCTACCTCACCACCAGCATGAAGAGCGTCGGCGAGGTGATGGCCATGGGCCGCACCTTCGCCGAATCCGTGCAGAAGGCCCTGCGCGGGCTGGAGACGGGGCTGACCGGCTTCGACGAGGTGTGGATCGAGGGGGCGGACGATTCCGATACCGGCAAGAGCGCCGTCATCCGCCGCCTGGGCCAGCCCACGCCGGACCGGCTGCTGGTGATCGCCCAGGCCTTCCGCCACGGGCTGAGTGTGGAGGAGATCGCGGCGGCGTGTTCGTACGAGCCGTGGTTCCTGCGCCAGATCGCGGAGATCGTGCGCGCGGAAGGGCGCGTGCGTGCGGGGGTGCTGGCTGCCTCTCTCACCCCGCGCAGCGGGGGGAGTACCGCCGCAGGCGGGGAGGGGGGCGTCGCGGGCGCGGCCCCCTCCACCGCTTCGCGGTCCCCCGCCCCCGTGAACGGGGGAGGAGAAGATGCGGCCGAGCTGCGGCGGCTGAAGGCGATGGGGTTCTCGGACGCGCGCTTGGCGAAGCTCGCGGGGGTGAGCGAGCGGGAGGTGCGCGCCGCCCGCCACGCCCTCGGCGTGCGCCCCGTGTTCAAGCGCGTGGACACCTGCGCGGCGGAGTTCGCGGCCAAGACGCCGTACATGTACTCCACCTACGAGACCGGCGCGTTCGGCCAGCCGGCGCAGGACGAGGCCGAGCCCACAGCCGCAAAGAAAGCCATCATTCTCGGCGGCGGCCCCAACCGCATCGGGCAGGGCATCGAGTTCGACTACTGCTGCTGCCACGCCGCCTTCGCGCTCGCCGAGATCGGCGTCGAGTCGATCATGGTCAACTGCAACCCGGAAACCGTCTCCACCGACTACGACACCTCCGACCGCCTCTACTTCGAGCCCCTGACCGCGGAGGACGTGCTGGAGCTGATCGCGGTCGAGCAGTCGAAGGGCGAGCTGATCGGCGTCATCGTGCAGTTCGGCGGCCAGACGCCGCTGAAGCTCGCGCAGGCGCTGCAGGACGCGGGCGTTCCGATCCTCGGCACCTCGCCCGACGCCATCGACCTCGCCGAGGACCGTGAGCGGTTCCAGCAGCTCCTGCACAAGATCGGCCTGCGCCAGCCCGTCAACGCCATCGCCCGCAGCGACGCCGAAGCCAAGGAAGCCGCGCACAAGGTCGGCTACCCCGTGGTGATCCGCCCCTCCTACGTGCTGGGCGGCCGCGCCATGGAGATCGTGCGCGACGACGAGGGGCTGGACCGCTACGTCACCCACGCCGTGCAGGTGTCGGGCGATAGCCCCGTGCTGATCGACCAGTACCTCTCCCGCGCCACCGAGGTGGACGTGGACGCGCTCTGCGACGGAGAGACCGTGTTCGTCGCGGGCGTGATGGAGCACATCGAGGAGGCCGGCGTGCACTCGGGCGACAGCGCCTGCTCGCTGCCGCCCTTCTCGCTCCGCCCCGAAACGATCGCGGAGCTGAAGCGTCAGACGGAGGCGATGGCCTTCGCGCTCGGCGTGCGCGGCCTGATGAACGTGCAGTTCGCCATCGAGGAGCCGCACTCGGCCGAGCCCCGCATCTTCGTGCTGGAGGTGAACCCC
>JASLDZ010000416.1 GCA_030151985.1 Caulobacteraceae bacterium
GGTGCGCTCGTCCTTGCGCAGCGCCTGCTCGAGCGGCGCGCGGCCGTCCAGCACCTCCATCAGGCCGATCTTGCCGGTCTGGGCGGCGAGGCTGGGGTGGCGCACGTCGCAGTCCACGACCACCACCTTGCCGCCGCCGCCCGCGACCGTGCGGGCGAGGCAGAGCGCGCTCGTGGTCTTGCCCTCGCCCGGGAGCGCCGAGGTCAGGGCGACGATCCGCACCTCGCGGCCCGGCGCGCCATAGACGATGGCGGTGCGCAGCGAGCGGAAGGCCTCGGCGAAGGCCGAGAGCGGCTTGTCGACCACGAAGTTCGCCGGCGCGCCCCGGGCGCCGCGGTCCTTGGCGCGGAGGGTGGAGCCGAGCGCCGGGATCACGCCCAGCGACGGCACGCCCAGCATGTGCTCGACGTCGAGCGCGGTGGAGAGGCTCGAGTCCAGCATCTCGGCGGCGATGCCGACGGCCATGGCGACGCCGGAGGCGAGCACGAAAGCGACCGCCAGCACCAGGATCGGACGCGGGAAGCTGGGCTTCAGCGGGATCACGGCCGCGGCCACGAGCCGCGAGTCCGCCTGCTGCAGCCCCTGGGTCTCGCCCGTCTGCTTGTAGCGGTTCAGGAACGCCTGGTAGAGCTCGTGCACCGAGTCCGCGTTGCGCTGCAGCTCGTTCAGCCGCACCTGCGCCTCGCCGTTCGAGGCGAGCTGGCCCTGGGCCGCGGAGATCGAGCCCTGCAGCGAGGAGGCGCGCTGGCGGGCCACCGAGGCCTGCGCCTGCACGTTCGACACGATGCGCTGCACCTCGCCCTGGATCTGGCCGTCGATGTCGGCGAGCTGGCGCTGCGCCTTCAGGAGGTCCGGGTGGCGGGGGCCGTAGCGGCCCTGCATGTCGGCCACCTGCTTGGAGATCTCGGCGCGCTGGGCGCGGAGCTGGGCGATCACCGGGCTGTCCAGCGCGGGCGCCACGTCCTGGCCGGCGGAGCCGCGGGCGATCTGCGCCCGCGCGGCCGCGAGCTTGGCCTCCTGCTCGGCCGCGTCCGCCTTGGCCGAGGCGAGCTGGGTGTTCAGGGTCGAGATCTCGAGCCCCGTGGAGGTGTCGCCCTGGGTGGCGGCGAGGAGGCCGTGCTGCGCCTTGAAGGCCTGCACCTCGGCGTCGGCCTGCTGCGCCTGCTGGCGCAGCCCGTCGAGACGCGAGGCGATCCAGCTGTTGGCCTGGGTGTTGGCGCCGGTCTTCAGCGCCAGTTGGTCGGCCAGGTACTGGCTGGCCATCGCGTTGGGCACCTGCGCGGCCAGCTTGGGCGACTGCGAGTTGAAAGTGATGTCGATGGCGTAGGTCAGGCCGGTGCGCTTGACCTTCAGCTGCTTCTCGAACTGCGTCAGCACCGCCAGGCGCACCGCCTCGGCGTGGCTGCCGGCGGTGGTGGGCGAGGCGAACAGGCCCTTGATCGGCTTGATCAGCCAGTCGAACGGGCCGGGCGGCTGCAGCTCGGCGTTGAACTCGGGCACCTTGGCGAGGCCGAGCTGGTCGATCACCTTCTGGTGCAGCTGGGGCGAGGAGAGCACCTCGACCTCGGTGTCGACCTGCGCGGAGTCGGGCGCGGTGGTGTTCACCACCTGCTGCACGTTCACGACCTGGTCGGCCGAACGGTTGGAGGCGACCTCGGCCACGCCCGTGTAGGTGGGCGGGATCAGGAGCGAGGCGAGCAGCAGCAGGATGAACACCGCGGCGCCCACGCCCAGCAGCAGACGCAGCCGGCGGCGGAAGAAGTGCAGCAGACGTCGCAGGTCCAGCGTGCGGTCCTGCATCGCGCCCGCGTCGCCCTCGTAGGGGCTCTCGTGCGCCAGGTCGTGGACTTGGGTGCTCATAGAAGCGGATTCCTGAAAGCTGACCTGGGAGCCTTAGAACTGGTAGCTCAGACCGGCGTAGATGCGGTCCACCGTGAAGTCCCGGAAGCGGGCGGCTCCCGACGAGGTCTGGTCGACGTGCTGGTAGTCGACGTTCACCCGCACCGCACGGTTCATCAGATACCGGCTCCCCACCGAAACGACAGTGCGCCCGTCGTCGCGGTCGATCTGCCGGTAGTCGTCGTCCTGGAAACCCACCCCCGCCGACAGGATGAGCTGCCGCAGGAGCTCGTAGTCGGCCCGCGCGGACACGCTGGAGGCGAAATACCCTCCGGAGGCGATCAGCGTCGAGTCCTCGATCGAGCGTTCGCCGGTGAACGTCAGGGTGATCAGCGAGGTCGGGAAGTACTCCACCTGCCCGCGCCCCGACACGCCTGACACGTTCAGGATCTGCGGGCTCCTGAATTCCTGGTCGGAGTAGCCCACCGCGACCTCGCCTCGCGCTAGGCCGCCGATGTCGAAGCTGGCGCCCGCCTGGATGTCGCCGCCCGACGAGGAGCGCGTCAGCGTCGGCTGCGGCACGCCGCCGACCACGAGCGGCGGGGCGTCGCCCTGGTTGCGGAACTGCCGCGTGTTCGCCGAGGCCAGCACGAAGCCGGAGAGCGCGGGGCTGATCGCGTACTCGGCGCGCCCGATCGCGGTCACCAGCGTGCGGTCGCGATAGCTCTGCACAAGGGGCGTCCCCGCGAAGGTGGTGCTGTCGTCGTAGGACAGGTCGCGGACGATCAGCTGCTCCTGGAACCGAAGGCGCGTCAGCACCTGCAGGCCGCCCACGAAGGCGCGCGCCTCGTCGAAGCGGATCGGCTTGGCGTTGGTGTCGGGCGTCTGCAGCGTGGCGCGGTCCTCGGTCCCGCGCACGAAGGAGGCGCCGAACTGCAGGATGGAGCCG
>JASLDZ010000447.1 GCA_030151985.1 Caulobacteraceae bacterium
CGGCGGATGCGCCTGGGCGACGGCGGTGGAGGCGACCAGCCCCGCCGGCAGGTTGTTCACGAGGTTGGAGACGGTCGCCAGCGCCCCTCCCGACCAGGCGGCGGTCGCCAGCGGGCTCGCGCGCGCCGCGTCTCGGAGCCCCGCGGCGAGCCACGCCGTCAGCCCCGTGCGGTCCACCGCCTCCACCAGCACGAACAGCCCCGCCACCAGCGGCAGCACCGACCACGACACGCTCCGCACCGTCGCCCAGGGCGCCTCGCGGGCGCGCACGAGCACGACGGCGGTGGTGAGGAGGCCCAGCCCGCAGGTCGGCGCGCCCAGCGGCATGTCGAGCGCCGAGGCGGTCACCAGCGCCGCCGCGGTCAGCACCAGCCCCGCCAGCGCCGTCCGCCCGCCTGCGGTGAGCGGCGCCGCCTCCACGGCCGCCTCGCAGCGAGATCCCAGCGCGCGGCCCTCCACCCGGCGCAGCACGGCGTAGGTCGCGCCGATCGCCAGGAGCGAGGGCAGGGCGAAGCTCGCCAGCCAACGCCCGAGCGCAGGCGTGCGTCCGGCGTAGAGCACGAGGTTGGCGGGGTTGGAGATCGGCAGCACGAAGCTCGCCGCGTTGGCCACCAGGGCGCAGACGAAGGCCAGCGGCAGGGGCTCGACCTTGGCTTTGCGCGCCGCCGCGAACACCGCCGGCGTCAGCACCACCGCCGCGGCGTCGTTGGAGAGGAGCGCGGTGACGAGAACCCCCACGCCGTAGACCAGCAGGAACAGGCGGGGCGCCGATCCCTTGGCCCGGTTCACCGCGGCGGCGGCGACCCAGTCGAACAGCCCCTCCCGCCGCGCGGTCTCCGACAGCAGCATCATCCCGACGAGGAACAGGTAGACGTCGCTCCCCCGCGCCACCGCGCGCAGCCCGGCCGCGAGCGGCAGGAGACCCAGCGCCAGGAGCGCCGTCGCGCCCAGGCACGCCCACAGCGCCTCCGGCAGCCGCAGCGGCCGCGCGACCACCCCGGCCGTGGCCGCTCCCGCCACCCCCCAGACGGCGAGGTCCGCCGCGCCAACGGTCATCGCGAGAGGGCTCCGATCCTGTCAGGCGCCCCGGCGAGGCCGGCGGCCACGAAGGCCCGCGCGACCGGCCGCGGAGGTGGCGGGCGGGGTGGGATTCGAACCCACGGTGGGCTCTCACCCACGGCGGTTTTCAAGACCGCTGCCTTAAACCCCTCGGCCACCCGCCCGTTCGGGAGCGCTTGTAGCGGGCGGTCGGGGGAGCGCAACCGGGGGCGGCGGGGGGGAGGGTTCGCGCGGGGCGCGGTTCGGCGCATCATCCCGGTCCAAGGAGGCGCCATGGACGACTCGGGGCGGTTGCCGGACGGGCTGGAGCTGACGGCGCTCGACGGCGGCTATCGGGACGATCCCTACCCGCGCCTCGCCCGGCTGCGTGAGCAGGCGCCCGTGCGGATGGACGCGACGTTCGGGATGACGCACCTGACTCGCTACGCCGACGTCCGCGCGGTGCTCACCGACCGCACCCTGTGGCGCGATCCCCTGAAGGCCGAGGAGAGCTCCGCCCCCTACCGCCGGG
This sequence comes from Caulobacteraceae bacterium, assembly GCA_030151985.1. Lineage (GTDB taxonomy): Bacteria > Pseudomonadota > Alphaproteobacteria > Caulobacterales > Caulobacteraceae > JASLDZ01. The sequence goes on from JASLDZ010000447.1 coordinate 1,571, forward strand.
CCGCGCGCGACCGGGAGGAGCTGGGGCGCGATCCGGTCGCCAGCATCCTCACCAGCGACGACCCCGACCATGCGCGGGTGCGCGGCGTGTTCACGCCGCTGCTGTACCGCCGCGTCTCCGGCTCGCGCGCGCTGGTCGACCGGATCGTACGGGCGCGGCTCGACGCCCTGGAGGGCGAGGCGGCGTTCGACCTGATCGCCCGCTTCGCGCTGCCCATCCCGATCGAGGTGATCGCGCACATGCTCGGCGTGGACGAGGCGCGGCTGGACGAGTTCCGCGCCTGGTCGGAAGCCATCATCCAGACCTTCAATCCCGGCCGCACGCCCGGGCAGACCGCCGCCATGCACGCCGCGCTGGACGCCGCCTACGGCTACTTCGGCGAGCTGATGGAGCGGCGGCGGGCCGAGCCTTGCGACGACCTGATCACCGACCTCGTGCAGGCGCAGGCCGGGGGCGCTCCGGTCACCGATGGGGAGATCAAGGTCAACTGCAACACGCTCCTGATCGCGGGCAACCTCACCACCACCGACCTGATCGGAAACGGCGCGCGGCTGCTGATGCTGCACCCGGAGCAGCGGGACCGGCTGCTGGCGGAGCCCGGGCTGATCGGGGCGGCGGTGGAGGAGATGCTGCGCTTCGAGTCGCCCGTGGACTCGACGGGGCGGGTGGCCTCGCGGGCGATGGAGATCGGCGGCTGTCCGGTGGCGGCGCGGCAGGCGCTGCAGCCTTCCATCCGGGCCGCGAACCGCGACCCGGCCGCCTTCGACGCGCCGGACCGCTTCGACATCTCCGCCAAGCGGGCGCCGCACGTGGCGTTCGGAGGCGGCGCGCACATCTGCCTGGGCGCGCCGCTCGCGCGGATGGAGGCGCAGGCGGCGCTCCTGGCCCTGTTCCAGCGCTTCCCGCGCCTGCGCCTGGCGGAGGGCGAGCCGCAGTGGCGGTCGCTGCCCTTCTTCCGGGGGCTGGAGCGCCTGCCGGTGGAGGTCGCCCCGACGCCTGAGCCGCGAGGGCTCCCATCGCCGCCTGTCGCCCGCTAAAGCGGGACGATGGACCTCTCGCGCCTCCAGGCCCTGCTCGACCGCGCGCCGCACGTGACCGTCGCCGTGGTCGGCGACCTGATGCTGGACCGCTACGTCTACGGCGAAGTCAGCCGCATCTCGCCCGAGGCCCCCGTGCCGGTGCTGCGCGGCACGCACGAGACCGCCATGCCGGGCGCCGCCGGCAACGTCGTCCGCAACCTCGCCGCGCTCGGCGCGCGGGTTCAGGTGGCCGGGCGGCTGGGGACGGACGACGCGGGCGAGGCGGTGCTGGAGATGCTGCGCGCCCTGCCGGGCGTCTCGCCCTTCCTGGACTGGCGCGAGTATGGGCGCACCACGACCAAGACGCGCTTCGTGGCCGGCGGCCAGCAGCTCCTGCGGCTGGACGACGAGGAGCTCGACGCGCTCGACTTCGGCACGTCGGGCATGGTCGAGCTGGCGCTGAACGGGGCGGACGTGATCCTCGTCTCGGACTACGCCAAGGGCTACGTCACCGATGCGGTGATGCGGGCGGTGCTGGAGGCGGCGCAGGCGAGCGGCGCCTCCGTGATCGTAGACCCGAAGGGGGTGGACTTCGCTCGCTACGGCGCCGTCGACCTTCTGAAGCCCAACGCGAGCGAACTGTCCGCCGCCACGGGCCTTGCCCTGGAAGGCGATGCCGGGGCCGAGGCGACGCTGCACGAGGCCTTCGGGGTCTGCGAGGCGAAGGCGGTGCTCGTCACGCGCGGCGCCCAGGGGGCCAGCCTGATGCGCAGGGGCGAGGCGGCGACGCACGTGCCCGCCCGCCCGCTCGGCGTGTTCGACGTCTCGGGCGCGGGCGACACCTCGCTGGCGGCGCTGGGGGTGGCGCTGGCCTGCGCCTGGACGCTGGAGGAGGCGGCGGAGTTCGCGGTGCTGGCGTCCGGCGTCGCGGTCTCCAAGCCCGGCACGGCGGTCGTGACGCCCGCCGAGCTGATCGAGGCCGAGCTCGCCGCCCACGCCGCGCCGGCCGAGGCCAAGGTGGTCACCCCCGACCAGGCCGCCGCCGCCGCCGCGCGGTGGAGGGCGGAAGGCTTGCGGGTCGGCTTCACCAACGGCTGCTTCGACGTGCTGCACCGGGGCCACGTCGCCTACCTCGCGCAGGCCAAGGGCTGGTGCGACCGGCTGGTGGTGGGGCTGAACAGCGACGCCTCGGTGCGCGCGCTGAA
>JASLDZ010000454.1 GCA_030151985.1 Caulobacteraceae bacterium
CCCTCGCCGATCTCCTCGATCAGCTTCCGGCAGAAGGCGGGAAGGTCGTTGGGGTCGCGGCTGGTGACGAGGCCCTTGTCGACCACCACCTCCTCGTCGACGACCTCGGCGCCGGCGTTGCGCAGGTCCTGGCGGATGGTCTTGTAGCTGGTGAGCTTGCGGCCGGACGCGAGCCCCGCGTCGATCAGGATCCAGGGCGCGTGGCAGATCACGCCCACGGGCTTGCCGGCGTCGAAGAAGGCGCGGACGAACTGCTGCACGGCAGGCTCGGTGCGCAGCCGGTCGGGGTTGTTCGCGCCGCCGGGCAGCATCAGCGCGTCGAACTGGTCGGGCTTCACGTCCGCCAGCGCCTTTTCGGCGGTCGCCTTACGATCGGGCTTCAGGTGGTCGAAGCCCTGGATCTCGCCCGTCTTGAGCGAGACGATCACCGTCTTCGCGCCCGCCTTCTCCAGCTCCTCCTGCGGGGTGAACAGTTCGGCCTGCTCGAAGCCGTCGGTGGCGAGGATGGCGACGGTCTTGCCGGAAAGGTCGGGCATGGGGCGCTCCGTGGGGTGGGGTTCGGCGCGTCAACCCGAGGAGCGGGCGCGCTGTTCCCCTCAGCCGCGGTAGGCGGGCGGCGCTCCGGGGCCGCGCGACAGCAGGCTGGCAAGCCCCAGCGTGGTTTCGTCGTCCCACCCCAGCGCCTGCGCCGACAGCGGCGCGCCGTCGGAGCCGAGGCCGGTGGGGAAGGCCGTCGCCGGCAGGCCCGCGACGTTGGCCAGCCCCGTCAGCAGGGCCACGTCCATCGGCTGGCTCCCGTCCGCCGGGAAGGGCGCGGTCGGCGTGGTCGCCAGCAGCACCGCGCCATGGCCGGAGAGCGTCTCGCGGATCTCCTCGCCGGCCTGCGCCAGCTCGCGATAGGCGAGCGCGAGCTCGACCGCCGAACCGCCGCCCAAGCCCTGCAGCAGCCCGCGGTAGGCGAGCGAGAAGCCGTCCGGCGTGTCGGCGAGCGCCCGCGCGTGCTCGGCCCCGCTTTCGGCGGCGCAGATGAAGGCGGCGCGGCGCAACGTCTCGGCCAGGTCCTGCCGCAGCTCCACCCTTTCCACCGTCAGCCCGGCGGCGCGGGCGGCGGCGACGGCGGCGTCCAGCCCCGCCTGGGCGTGCGGGGAGAGGGGGGCGGAGGTGGTGAGCACCGCGAGCGGGGTGTCGGCCAGCGACTCGGGAGAGGCGGGCTGCGCGATGTCGGCGGCCACCTCCGCGTCGGCGGCGCAGAGGCCCGCGAACAGCAGCGCCGCGTCGCGCGGGGACCGGGCGAGCGGGCCCACCGAATCGAGCGTCCACGACATCGGGACCACGCCCCCGGTCTCCACCAGCCCCGGCGTCGGCCGGTGGCCCGTGACTCCGCAGAAGGCCGCCGGCAGCCGCACCGAGCCCAGGGTGTCGGTGCCCACCGCCGCCGCGCACAGGCCCGCCGCCACCGCCGCGCCCGCGCCCGACGAGCTGCCCCCGGTCGAGCGGGCGAAGTCCCACGGGTTGTGGACCTGGCCGAACCACGGGTTGTCGCCGGTGGCGCCGAAGGCGCCCTCGAACATGCCGTTCAGCCCCAGGATCACCGCGCCCGCGGCCCGCAGCCGCCCGACGACCTCCGCGTCCTCCTCCGCCAGCCGGTCGCGGTAGGCGCCGACGCCCGCGTGCCACGGCCAGCCCTTGACCGCGACGTTGGCCTTCACCGCCACCGGCACGCCGTCGAGCCGCGACAGGGCCGCCCCGGCGCGCCAGCGTTCCGCGCTCGCGTGCGCCGCCGCCCGCGCGCCCTCCGCGTCGAGGAAGACGTAGGCGTTCAAGGCGTTGTCGAGGCCGACGATGCGCGACAGGTAGGTCTCGCACGCCTCCACCGGCGTCACCGCCCGGTCGGCGAACAGGTCGCAGAGGCCGCTCACGCCGGCGGCGACGATGGGATTGGCGAAGGTCGGCGGGGACGGGCTCACGACGCGAGCTTGCCACGGCGCGGCGCGCGGGTTCAATCGCGCTCCCGCCTCCGCGAGCGCTCCATGCCCCCTCTTCGCTCCCCCTCCCCCGAGGTGGTCCCCCGGCCCTCGCACCTGCCCCAGCGCGACCAGCTCGGCGAGGCGCCGTTCTGGGACGGGGCGACGGGCGCCCTGTGGTGGGTCGACATCGTGGGCAAGCGCGTCCAGCGGCTGGACGGCGAGACGGGCGAGGTCCGCGCCTGGTCCACGGCCGGCTTCCCCTCGGCGGCGGTGCCCTGCGAGAGCGGCGGGCTGGCGGTGGCGACGCCCGACGGGGTGCACCGGCTGAACCTGGGCTCGGGGCTCACGACGCCGTTCGCCCGGCCGGACCCGGACCCGGGCAACCGCTCCAACGAGTGCCGCGCCGACCCGCAAGGGCGACTGTGGCTCGGCACCATGAGCAGCAACCTGAACGCCGACGGTTCGCCCAAGCCGCTGGCCGGCGCCACGGGCGGCCTCTTCCGCGTCGAACCGGACGGACGCGCCTCGCGCGTCCTATCGGACATCGGCATCGCCAACACCCTGGCCTGGAGCCCGGATGGCGGAACGCTCTACTTCGCCGACAGCCTGAAGGGCGTGATCTGGGCCTTCCCCTTCGACCCGGCGGACGGGGCGCTGGGCGAGCGGCGTGTCTTCGTGGACGCCGACGCCGCGCCGGGGGAGCCGGACGGCTCGTCGGTGGACGCGGACGGCTTCCTCTGGAACGCGCGGTGGGGGGCGGGCGTGGTCGCGCGCTTCGCGCCCGACGGACGGCTGGAGCGCACCGTGGCGCTGCCCGCGAGCCAGCCGAGCTCCGTTGCGTTCGGGGGAGCGGACCGGCGCACCCTCTACGTCACCTCCGCCCGGCAGGGGCTGGACACGCCGGGAGAATGGGACGGCGCCCTCTTCCGCATGGAGGCGCCGACGCAGGGCCTGCCCCTGGCGCGGTTCGCCGCCTAGCGGCGGAAGTCGGGATGGAACGCGCGGGGGCTCCAGCCGAAGTCGGTGTGGGCCGGCCCCGCGTCGAACACCAGGTCCCGACCCATCCGCTCGCCCATCGCCGCGGTCGCGCCCGGCATCCAGGGCGAGGCGGCCATGAGCGCGAGCTTCCACACGGGAGGCGGCGCGTGCAGCAGCCTGGGCGGCCGGCCCAGCCCCCCGAACACGCGCACGCACATGTCGCGGTAGCTCAGCGTCTCGCCGCCCGGCAGGTCGTAGGCGCGGTCGCGCGTGGCGGGGGCGGCGAGCACCGCCGGGACCGCAAGGGCGAGATCGTCCGCGTGCACCGGCTGGCGCCGTCCCTCCCCCGCCCCTGAGATCGGCAGCACGCCGAAGCGTTCCGCCAGCGCCGCCAGCCGCGAGACGTTGCCGTCGCGCCCCTCGGCGTAGATCAGCGTCGGCCGCAGAATCGTCCAGGACGCGCCGCTCGCCGCGCAGAGGGTGCGGACCGCCTCCTCCCCTTCCGCCAGCCGCGCCGCCACCGCCCGCTCACCCGCGTCCGGCGAAGCCGCCTTGGTCCAGCGGCTGGTGGAGGAGAAGGCCACGAGCCGGCGCATCCCTCCGCGCATCAGGCTGGGCAGGGCCGTGGGCAGGAGCCAGATCGGCGAGAGCGACACGACGGTCTCGGCGGGCGGCGTCGCGAGGTCCGGCGCGGCGAGGTCGGCGCGCACCCAGCGGTAGCCCTCCGGCCCCGCCTCTCCCCGCCCGACGCCGACGAGAGGCGAGAGCCGCGCCGGCATGAAGGCGCCGATCAGGCTCGTGGCGCCCAGCACCAGGACGGGCGGTGAAGCGTCGGGCAGGCGCGGCTCCTCGTATGGACTTCGCCGCTCCTACACCGCGTGCCGGGCCGGAGCGAGCTTGTGACCCGTGCGCGCAACGGCCATATCGCGGCCTCCCTTAGCGACGAGCCCCCGGACGATGGACGAAAGCCTCCTGCACGACGTCGTGGCGGCCGCTCGTCGGCTGGGCGCGGACGCGGCGGAGGCCGTGGGGGCGGACCGTCGGGCGCTGTCCGTCACCTCCCGCGACGGCGAGCTGGAGGAGGTGGAGCGCGAGGAGAGCCGCGACCTCTCGCTGCGCGTGTTCGTGGGGCGACGCACCGCGACGGTCTCCGGCTCCGACTTCAGCGCCGCCGCGGTGGCGCGGCTGGTGGATCGCGCCGTCGCCATGGCCAGGCTCGCTCCCGAGGACCGCTACGCCTCCCTGGCGCCCGACGAGCGCCTGGCGCGCGGCCCCCTCCCCGACCTCGACCTCTACGACGACCACGAGCCGGGCGCGGAGGCGCTGGAGGCGCTCGCCCGCGAGGCCGACGCCGCCGCCCGCGCCGGCGAGCGCGTGACCAACACCGACGGCGGCAGCGCCAGCTGGGGCGCGTCGCACTGGCGGCTCGTGACCAGCGCGGGCTTCTCGGGGGAGCACCGCTCGTCGAGCCACTCCGTCTCGGCCTCGGCGATCGCGGGCGAGGGGGCGGGCATGGAGCGCGGCGGCGAGGGGCGCTCGGTGCGCCACCGGAGCGACCTCCCCTTCCCGCAGGCCATCGGAGCCGAGGCCGCGCGCCGGGCGGCGGAGCAGCTGGGCGCGCGCAAGATCGCCTCCACCACCGCGCCCGTCCTGTTCGACCGGCGGCTGGCCACCTCCCTGATCGCGCCCCTGATCGGCGCCATCAGCGGCGGGGCGGTCGCGCGCGGGGTGTCGTTCCTGAAGGACCGGCTGGGCGAGCGCGTGTTCGCGCCGGGCGTGACGATCTCGGACGACCCCCTGCGGGTGCGGGGGCTCGGCTCGGCGCCCTTCGACGACGAGGGCGTGGCCACCGAGCGGCGCGACCTGGTGGCCGACGGCGTGCTCACCACCTGGCTGATGAACACCTCCAGCGCGCTGCAGCTGGGGCTCGAGACCACCGGCCACGCCAGCCGCTCGGGCGCGGGCGCGCCGGGCGTCTCGGTGCACAACCTCACGGTCCACGCGGGGAGCGACGCCCCGGCGGCGCTGATGGCCGCGGCCGGCGCGGGGCTGCAGATCACCGGCATGTTCGGCCCCTCTCTCAACGCCAACACCGGCGACTGGTCGGTGGGGTGCTCGGGGCTGTGGTGGGAAGGCGGCGCCCCCGCCTATCCCGTCACGGAGATCACGGTGGCGGGCAACCTCAAGGACATCTACGCGCGGCTGGTCCCCGCGAACGACCTGGAGATCCGCGGCGCCTCCAACGCGCCCTCCCTCTTCGTCGACGCCCTGGCCGTCGCGGGGAAATGAGCGACGACCTCGCGCTCCTGATCGAGGCGGCGCGCGAAGCGGGCGCGCTGATGCTCGAGATGCGCGGGCGCGTCCGCACCCGCTCCAAGTCCGACGGCTCGCCCGTGACCGAGGCGGACCTCGCGGTGGACGCCCTGCTGAAGCGCCGCCTGCTCGGCGCCCGGCCGGACTACGGCTGGCTGTCGGAGGAGACGGCGGACGATCCCGCGCGCCTGGAGCGAGGCCGCGTGTTCGTGGTCGACCCGATCGACGGCACGACCGCCTACATCAAGGACCGCCCCTGGTTCTGCACCGCGGTCGCCGTGGTGGAGGACGGGGCGGTGGTCGCCGCCTGCATCCACGCGCCGGAGACGCGCGAGCTCTTC
>JASLDZ010000458.1 GCA_030151985.1 Caulobacteraceae bacterium
GTGCCGCAGGCGCCCGCCCTGGTGCTGACCATGAGCGATCCGGGCTTGGCCGAGCTCGTGGTCCCCGCCGCCCGCGACCTCCGCCCGGACCTGACCGTCGTGGCCCGCGCCCGCGACGCGCGCCACGCCAAGCGCCTGCACACGCTGGGCGTCACCGACGCGGTGCCGGAGACCATCGAGGCCAGCCTGCAGCTCTCCGAGGCCGTGCTGGTCGACCTGGGGGTGCCGATGGGCCTGGTGATCGCCTCCATCCACGAGAAGCGCGACGAGATCCGCCGCGAGCTGGACCGCCCGCGTGCGCTCGGCGCCCGCCCCGGGCTGCGTCGGCGCGAGCCGGACGCGGCGCCTCGGCCCGCGTGACGGCCACGGAACCGCCCGGATGCCGCGCTCATTCTGTGGGCGCGGGGGGCCGCCGCTTCAGGAGACCGCCATGTCCTCGACCACCGCCGCGCTGTCCCTCGCCGCCCTCGCCGTCGCCCTGGCGGGCCCCGCGGCGGCGCAGAGTTACGGCCAGTCCGGCTACGGCCAGCCGAGCTACGGCTCCTCGGGTTACGCGCCGCCTCCGGGCGCCGGGGCCCGAGATCCCTACGGCGATCGGACGTCCACCGAGCGGCCCGAACGGCCTGAGCGTCCGGAGGCCCCGGAACAGGAGGAGCCTTCTCAGGACCTGGTGCGCCAGCTGAACCTGCGCGGCGACCAGCAGGCCGCCTTCCGCGACTACCAGGCCGCCTTCCAGGCGCAGGGCCAGGGGGACGAGGGCCAGGACGACGTCTCCCGCCTCGCCGCCATGACCACGCCGCAGCGGCTCGACGACAGCGCCCGCCAGATGGATCGCGACCGCGCCGACTTCGAGCGCGTCGCCGCCGCCACCCGGCGCTTCTACGCCACGCTCGACCCCGGCCAGAAGCGCACCTTCGACCGCCTGACCGCGCCCCAGGCCGAGCCTGAAGACGACGGCGGGGCGGTCGGTCCGGACGACCGCGTTCCGTCGCGGCCTCCTGCGCCGGAGCGTTGAGCCGGCGCAGAGCTTAGACCGGCGCCACGCGAGCCATGTCCCGCGCGTAGCGGGCCGCGAGCGCCAGCGGCACCTGCGCCTCCGTTCGCCGGTCTCCTCCGCCCCGACGCCGCAGGCGCAGCGGCAGCCCGTCGCCGAAGCTGAGCACGGCGCGCACGCGGCCGTCCGCCTCGTGGACGACCACCTTCGCCGTCACCGACGGCGCCATCGAGATCACCCGCGCGGTCTTCAGCGCCAGCCTCAGCGCGCGGCACTGCGGCCATGCGCCGAACGACACGCCGTCGACCTCGAAACCCCAGCGGCCCTGCTCGGGCCGGACGTGAACCTCCGTCTTCCGCACTTGGCGCCTCCGTCTGGATTGGCGCGACCTCGCGTCGCTTATCGCAGAAGTGCAACCATGAGGCGACGTCTCGGTTTCGGCGAACGCGGAATACATCGCGTTCCTCAACCCTTCGGCAACCCTGTCCGCCCGACTGGCGATCGGCGGCGAGCCACCCTACCTTGCGTTCATGGCCCGTTCCGCAGCTGCTCCCGGCGTCGCCGAAGCCTCCACGCCGTTCGTCATGGACGTCCGCGACGCCCTGCCCGCCGCCTGGACCCCGCACCGCCCCGCCCGGCCGCAGAAGAGCGAAGGGGGGCGCAAGTTCAAGCTCGTCTCGGCCTACGAGGCCGCCGGCGACCAGCGCCAGGCCATCCCCGAGCTGGTGGAGGGGATCAAGGCGCGCGAGCACGATCAGGTGCTGCTCGGCGTCACCGGCAGCGGCAAGACCTTCACCATGGCCAAGATCATCGAGGCCACCCAGCGTCCTGCCCTGATCCTCGCCCCGAACAAGACTTTGGCCGCCCAGCTCTACGGCGAGTTCAAGAACTTCTTCCCGGACAACGCGGTCGAATACTTCGTTTCATATTACGACTACTACCAACCGGAAGCCTACGTCCCCCGCACCGACACCTTCATCGAGAAGGACAGCTCGATGAACGAGCAGATCGATCGGATGCGGCATTCGGCGACCCGGGCGATCCTGGAGCGGGACGACGTGATCGTGGTCGCCTCCGTCTCCTGCATCTACGGCATCGGCTCGGTGGAGACGTACAGCGCGATGACCTTCGAGGTGAAGGTCGGGGACCGGATCGACGAGGGCAAGCTCCGCGCCGACCTCGTCGCCCTGCAGTACAAGCGGAACGACCAGGCGTTCGAGCGCGGCACCTTCCGCCGCCGCGGGGACTCCTTCGAGATCTTCCCCGCCCACTACGAGGACCGCGCCTGGCGGTTAAGCTTCTTCGGCGACGAGGTGGAGTCCATCGTCGAGTTCGACCCCCTCACCGGCAAGAAGACCTCCGACCTCACCTCGGTGAAGGTCTACCCCTCCTCCCACTACGTCACCCCGCGCCCCACCCTGAACCAGGCCTTCGACGCCATCCGGCGCGAGATGAAGGAGCGCGTCGACTGGTTCACCGAGACCGGCAAGCTCCTCGAGGCCCAGCGCATAGAACAGCGCGTCACCTTCGACCTGGAGATGATGCAGGCCACCGGCTCCTGCGCGGGCATCGAGAACTACAGCCGCTACCTCACCGGCCGCGCCCCCGGCGAGCCGCCCCCCACCTTCTTCGAGTACATCCCCGACAACGCCCTGCTCTTCCTCGACGAATCCCACGTCACCGTGCCGCAGATCGGCGGCATGTACCGGGGCGACTACCGCCGCAAGTTCACCCTCGCCGAATACGGCTTCCGCCTCCCCAGCTGCATCGACAACCGCCCCCTGAAGTTCGAGGAGTGGGAGGCCATGCGCCCCCAGACGGTGCACGTCTCGGCCACCCCCGGCCCCTGGGAGATGGACAAGACCGGCGGCGTCTTCGCCGAGCAGGTCATCC
>JASLDZ010000460.1 GCA_030151985.1 Caulobacteraceae bacterium
GTTCGAGATCATCGGGCCGCCCAAGCGCATCGACGGCCTGCCCACCATCTACCCCATGCAGGTGAAGGGGCCGGACGGCGAGATTGTCTACCTCACCCAGATCGACGGCGACCTCCCCGACCACGACCTGCCCCGCGCCGCGACGCTGATCGACAAGCTGTTCATCCTGGTGCTGGCCTGCTCGGACATGAACGCCTCGGGCGCATGGTTGGAGCGGGCGGCGGGGGTGACGCAGGGGCCGCCGATGCAGCTGGTCTACACCATGATCGCCGACGCCTTCGGCCTGCCCCACGAGCAGCTCCACACCATCGCCACCCTGACGCACGAGCGCGACGTCTTCCTGGAGATCGACCAATACCCGCCCGGCGCGACGCCGCGCCCGCGCCATCCGGGCGAACTGCCGCCCGGCATCGCCCTCTGCACGATGCTGCATCCCGACCTCGACGCGGTGTCCGTCGCCTGGCTGTCGCCTCCGGAGGTGCGCGAGGGGGCGCTCTATGGCGGCCGGCGCTCAGGCGTCGTGCGTGGCCCCGACGGCGTGCTCGTGGAACTCGTCGAGGCCTGAGCGGAAGGGCTTGGGCGGCGGGACAGCAGCGGCAGCAGGCCCCCGGCTTCCACCAGCCGCCGCGCGTGTTCGCCCAGGGGCGCGATCGGCAGGGCCCGGCCGGTCGTGACGTTGCGGACCCGGTCGTCGCGCCAATCGACCTCCAGCACGTCCCAACGTGAGGCCGCCTCCAGGATGCCGGGGCAGGCCACCTGCGGGAAGCCGGCGGCGACCTCGCCCATCTGGTACAGCGGGGCGAAGGAGTGGGCGATGACGCCCGCGATCCCCAGCGCCCGCATGGCGGCCATGGGCGGGCCGTGCGGGTGGCCGTAGCCGAAGTTGCGGCCGCCGATCAGGAGGTCGCCCGGCTGCACGCGCGAGGCGAACTCCGGGTCGAAGTCGGCCATCAGCGCGCGGCGGGTGGCGGCGGGGTCGTGGCTGCGCAGCGCCTCGAAGCCGACGATGCGGTCCACGTCGAAGTTCGGCTCGGCGAAGAGGAAGGCGGCGCGGCCCCGCAGCACCGGCGGCGCCATCTCAGAGGTACTCGCGGGGATCGATCAGCCGGCCGGCGGCGGCGGCGGCGGCGGCGACCGCGGCGTTGCCGAGGTAGATGCGCGCCTCCGAACTCCCCATGCGGCCGGGGATGTTCAGCGTGCCGGTGGAGATCGCCGTCTGCCCCGCGTGCAGGGCGCCCACCGCGCCGTAGCAGTAGCTGCAGGTGGGCGAGGAGACGAAGGCGCCCGCCTCCGCCAGCGCCGCGACCAGCCCCTCGCGGGCGGCCTGCACCATCACCTGGCGGCTGGACGGGACGACGTTCAGCACGAAGCCGGACTTCACCCGCCGGCCCGAGAGCACGGCGGTCGCGGCGCGCAGGTCCTCGATCCGGCCGGACACGCAGGAGCCGATGTAGCCGACGTCCACCGGCGTGCCGAGCACCGCCTCCAGCGGCGTCACGGCGGCGGGGCTGGGCGGCGCGGCGATCAGCAGGCGCACGTCCCCCAAGTCGCAGGCGAGGTCGGCGGCGAAGGCGGCGTCGGGGTCGCTGGCCACGGGCTCGGGCGAGCGACGGGCGTGGGCCGAGGCGAAGGCCAGGGCGTCGGCGCGGGGCGCGACGAAGGCGGTGACCGCGCCGGTGAACATGGCCAGCCCGCAGAGCGTCTGCAGGTCGTCGAGCGAGAGCGTGTCGAGCCCCGGCCCGGCCAGCTCGAGCACCGCGCCGTTGGCGAAGTCGGCGCCGAAGCGGGCGATCAGGTGGTGGAGCACGTCCCGCGCCATCACCCCCGGCCGGCGGACGCCCGTGAAAGTCACGCGCACCGTGGGCGGGACGACGAGGTGCACGCGCCCGCGCGCGAACGCCTCGTAGAGCCCGGTATGCACGCCGACGGCCAGCGCCCCGAACGCGCCGAGCTGGCTGACGTGGCCGTCGAAGTGGACGGCGAACGATCCCGGCGAGGCGTAGCCCTGCTCAGAGGCGACCACGTGGCCGATACCCTCCCCGTCGTGGACCGCCACGCCCTGCGCCTCGCACCAGCGCCGGATCTCCCCCACCCGCGCCTCCAGCTTGGCGTCGGTGACGGGGATGTTGTGGTCGAGGAAGAGGGCGAAGCGGGAGGCGTCGTCCAGCCGCTCCAGCCCAAAGTCGTCGTGCACCATGCGGTGGAAGCGCGCGAAGCCGCCGAACACGTAGGCGAGGACGAAATCGGGCCGCGCGTCCACCTCCTCGCCCGCGCGCACGCCCGGGCGGCCGCTCACCCGCGCCAGGATCTTCTCGGCGGCCGTGAAGCCTGGGCTCACGCCGCCCGGTCCTGCGGCCCCCGCACCAGCCGCCCCGGCAGCGCGCCCGTCACCTCGCCGTGGCGGTAGGTGGCGACGCCCGAGACTACCGTGGCGTCGTACCCTCGCGCGCGCTGCAGCAGGCGCCGGCCGCCTGCGGGCAGGTCGGCGACCACCTCCGGCGGCTCCAGCGCCAGCCGGTCGAGGTCGATGACGTTCAGGTCCGCCTTCAGCCCCGGCGCGATCCGCCCGCGGTCGTGCAGGCCTACGGCGGCGGCGGTATCGGCCGTCTGCATCCGCACCAGCCGCCCGATGGGGAAGCGGCCGCGCGCCCGGTCCCGCCCCCAGTGCGCGAGGAGGTACGTGGGGAAGCTGCCGTCGGAGATCATGCCCACGTGCGCGCCGCCGTCGCTGAGGCCGATGACGGTGTGGGGGCTGTCCATCATCTCGCGGCAGGGTTCCAGGTCGCCGTCGGCGTAGTTGGAGAACGGGGCGAACAGGAAGGCGCGGCCTTCGTCCTGCAGCATCAGGTCGAGCGCGGCCTCCAGCGGCGTGACGCCGCGCGCGGCGGCCAGAGCGGCGACGGAGCGTTCGGGCGGCGGCTCGTAGTCCGGCGGGTCGCCGAGCGGGAACACGCGGTCGAACCGGCTGAAGCGGGCGACGACCGCCGCCGCCGGGCCAGTGGGCGTCTCCGCCAGCAGGGCCGCCCGCACCTCGGAGTCGCGCAGGCGGGCGGCCTTCTCCTCCAGCGGCAGGCGCGCCAGGGCGCGGTAGCCGGCGTGGGCGGAGAACGGGTTCAGGCTGGTCTGCAGGCCCAGCAGCGTGCCGATCGGACGCGGCGCGACCTGGCCCCGCACCGGCAGCCCGTCCCCCGCCGCGCCTTCCACCAGCGACAGGAGGGTGCGCCACGCCGTCGGGTCGTTGTGCACCTGCGCGAGCGACAGCGAGGTGGGGAGGCCCGTCTCCGTCACCAGCCGCCACACCATGGCGAACTCCTGCTCCGGCCCGGGCGAGTCGAAGTCGGAGATGAGTTGGAATACGCCCGAGCCCGCGTCCACCAGCCCCAGCAGGATCT
>JASLDZ010000114.1 GCA_030151985.1 Caulobacteraceae bacterium
CGGCGGATCACCATGAGCTGCTGCCAGTCCTTCTCGCCGAACACCGCCACGTCGGGCGCGGCCTGGATCAGGAGCTTGGCGACCACCGTGGCGACGCCCGCGAAGTGGCCGGGCCGCGCGTCGCCGTCCAGCCCGTGCGAAGGCCCCTCGACCGTCACCGTCGTGGCGAAGCCCGGCGGGTACATGCCGGCCGGCAGGGGCGCGTAGAGCAGGTCGCAGCCGACCGAGGCCAGGGCCGTAGCATCGGCCGCCTCGCCGCGCGGATAGCTGTCGAAGTCCTCGCCCGCGCCGAACTGCTTCGGGTTGACGAACACGCTGGCGACCACGCGCCGGGCGTGCGCCTGCGCCAGCCGCACCAGCGAAAGGTGGCCCTCGTGCAGCGCGCCCATGGTGGGGACGAGCGCCACCCGCTCGCCCGCGTATCTCCAGGCCGCGACCTGCGCGCGGAGCGGCTCGAGGCTGCGGGCGATCGGGAGCGGGCTCATGGGCCCCGCTTAGCCGCGTCACGGGCGAGCGGTCCAGCGGGCGCACGCGCCGCGTTGACCCTGTGTCGTCGCGCCCTATTCAGGACGCTGAGGCTCGTGCGTGCGATTCGAGCCGGCTGTGTGACGGAGCCTGACCCATGCCCGAGGCCACGGACGCCCGCGTCATCGTGATCGGCAACGAGAAGGGCGGGGCGGGCAAGTCCACCATCGCCATCCACCTCGTGTGCGCCCTGCTGCAGGCGGGAGCGAAGGTGGCGCTCCTGGACCTGGACCTTCGCCAGCAGTCGAGCGGCCGCTTCCTGCACAATCGCAGGGCCTGGTCGGCCGCCAACGAGGCGAACCTGCCGATGCCCAGCGAGATCGTGCTGGGCGAGGAGGACGGTGTGAAGATCGCCGCCCTGCCGCCGCAGGAGATCGTGGAGCGCTTCTCCGCCGCGCTCGACAAGGCGCGCGGCGAGCTCGACTTCATCGTGCTGGACACGCCGGGTTCCGACACGCCGGTCAGCCGCGCGGCCCACGCCCAGGCCGACCTGATCGTCACGCCCATCAACGATAGCTTCATCGACTTCGACATGCTGGGGCACGTGAACCCGGTGACGCTGGAGCTGGAGAAGCCCAGCCTCTACGCCGAGACGGTGTGGGAGGCGCGCAAGACCCGCATGATCGCCGACCGCAAGGCGATCGACTGGCTGGTGCTGCGCAACCGCCTCGCCACCACCGAGGCGCGGAACCGCAAGCGCCTGGACGAGCGGATCGAGGCCCTGTCGCGCAAGGTGGGCTTCCGGGTCGGTCCGGGGTTGCGCGACCGGGTGATCTACCGCGAGCTGTTCCCCTTCGGCCTGACCATCGCCGACCTCTCCACCAGCGTGCGGCCGGTGGCGGTGTCGCTCAGCCACGTGGCCGCGCGCCAGGAGCTGCGGGCGATCATGACCGCGCTGGGGCTGGAGGACTACGTCGAGCGCCGCGGCGTCGCCGCCCCGGTCGCGCCCGAGGACGACGACCTCGCCATTCCCGACGCGCCGCGCGCGCCGGCGCTGGAGGCGGAAGCGGCGGCCTGACGCCGTCGTGGCGCTGCTGGCCGTCCTGGCGCTGGTGCTGCTGGGCGTCGTGATCGGCGCGCGGGGGATGCGGCGGCTGGGCGCCTCGTTGCGGGGGCCGTGGAAGCCGGGCGTGACGCTGCTCGGCCTGCTGTCGGCCTTCGGCGCGCTGGCGATGCTGGCGCGGGGGGACTGGTGGATCGCCGCCGTGCTGGGGTTCCTGGCCGCCGGCTGCCTCGCCGCCGCCCGCCGAGTCCCGCCGCCCGCGAGCGCACCCGGGATGACGCGGGTCGAGGCGGCGGAGCTGTTGGGCGTCACCCCCGACGCCTCGCCCAAGGACGCCGACGCCGCCTTCCGCCGCCTCATCCTCAAGCTCCACCCCGACCAGGGCGGCACCGCCGGGCTCAGCGCCAAGCTTCAGGAGGCCCGGCGCGTGATGACCGTTCCGCCTCGCGCCCGTTGACGCGAGCCGCCGGCCGGACGAAGCCTGAGAGGCCCATCAAGGAACGCCCATGTTCAAGACCCTCGGCGCCGCGCTGCTCCTGACGCTCATGGGAGCGGCGGCGGCGCACGCCAAGCCCTCGACCTTCACCCGCGGCCCCTGCCCGGTGGACGTGGGCGCGCTCGCCCCGCGCGTGACCTGCGGGACGCTGGAGGTGGACGAGACGCGCGGCTCGAACAACGGGCGCCGCGTCGCCATGCCCGTGGCGATCCTGAAGGCCGAGGCGCCCACCGGCCAGCCGCCGGTGATCTACCTGCACGGCGGCCCGGGCGGCGGCGCGGTAGCCTCGCTCGCCGCCCGTCCCGGCGGAGCGCGCGGGCGCGTCCGGAACTGGACCGGGCAGGACCAGGACGTGGTCATCTTCGACCAGCGCGGCGGCACCGCCTCGGTGCCCGCGCTGGACTGCGGCGGCCTGAACCTGAACGACGCGGGGCCGGATTCCGACGGCACCGTCGGCGCGCTCAAGGCCTGCGCCGCCCGGCACAAGGCGGCGGGCGTGGACCTCAGCCGCTACAACGCGGTCGAGGTCGCCCACGACGTGCAGGACCTGCGCCGGCTCCTCGGCTACAAGCAGGTGGACCTGTTCGGCGTCTCCTACGGCACGCGCATCGCGCTGGAGGTGGTGCGCACCGCGCCCGAGGGCGTGCGCGCCGTGGTGCTCGACTCGCTGTGGCCGCCGGAGGCCAAGTGGGCGGACGAGGGGCCGATGCCCGTCGCCCGCGCCGTGCGGCAGATCCTCAGCCTGTGCGCGGCGGACGCGGCCTGCGCCAAAGGCAGGCCCGACCTGCAGGCCAAGGTCGACGCGCTGGCGGTGCGCTGGCTCAGCGCGCCCCAGGGTGGCGCGGACGGCAAGCGCTACCCCGTCGAGGACTTCGCCCAGTACATGATGGACGCCGCCTACTCGGGCCCCGAGGCGCGCGAGATGCCGGCCGTGATGCAGAAGCTCGTCTCCGGCGACTTCTCCCCCATCGCGGCCCATGATCTCGACCGCAGCCCTTACGTCGAGGCGCAGCACCTGACGCACCTGTGCAAGGAGCAGTTCCCGTTCGAGACGCGCGAGGGCGTGGCGAAGAACGCCGGCTCGGACCCGCTGGCGAAGACGCTGGTGAAGACGATGGTCCGCTATTTCGACGCCTGCGAGGGCTACGACGTCGGGCCCATCGACCGGCGCCAGGGCGATCCCGTCACGAGCGACCTGCCGATCCTGATCGTCAACGCCGGCATCGACCCCGGCTGCCCGCCCGAGCTGGCCCTGGCCGCCTTGAAGCACCTGAGCCACGGCCAGTTCGTGCTCGTGCCCAACGTCACCCACGGCGCGACCCGCGGGAGCCCCTGCGCCGCCTCCATCGCCCGCGCCTTCCTTCGCGAGCCGTCGAAGGCGGTGGACACCACCTGCCTGAAGACCCAGCCGGACAGCTTCACCTTCCCGGCGAGCTGACCGCCCGTCAGTGGGCGGGCGGCGGGTCGAGGTCGCGCATGTGCTTCGCGTCGTCCTCGCGCTCGCGCTGAGACGGAGGCGCCTCTACGTCGGCCTCCTCTGTAAAGGCGCCGGAAGGCGGGGTTATGAAGCACGGCAGCTTGCCGAGCTTCAGGCTGTGCGGCGGCTTGTCGTGGTAAGACTTGTAACCGCGGGGAACGCCTCCCAGAGCGATCTTGCACCCGAACCCGATGGGTTTGACGCCCGGCGGCAAGGTCCAGACCTTGGCGATGCCTCCGTAAGGCCCGACTACGTAGGACACGACGGGGGCCGGCGCCCGCGCCTTCTCGTACGCTTCATTTACCGCGTCGAAGTAGGCGCGCTTCTCCGGCGCGATCTTGTCGATCGTCGGCGCGGCCTTCGCGACCTCGCCGGCCTTCTGGTCGCACGCCTCGCGTTCGGCGTGGGTGAGGCCTACGCCGTCGCGGTGGGCGCAGCCGACGCCGGCGCGCAGGAACCCCTTGAAGTCGCCTCCCGCCTCGGCGCCGGGCAGAGGGCCCGGATGCAAGCCCGTTCCGACGCCGGATGCGGGTGGGGCGGACGGAGCGGCCGCGGCGGCAGGCGCGGGTGTGGGACGAGCCGGCGGCGCTGTGGCGGGGACGGGGAGGGGAACGGTCGGCTGCGGCCTGGCGGCGAGGGGAGGCGGACTGTCCGACGCCGCCCGCGCCGAGGGCCGCGATGTCGCCTCGGCGGCGAGCGGCCGCACCAGCGTCAGGACGACATCCGGCGGCTCCACCCCTTCGACACGCGCCGCGAGCCTCGGCGCCGCCCACCAGCCGAGCGCCGCCAGCACCAGCGCATGCGCCGCCAGCGAGGCGAGGAGCGCTCCTCGGCGCGCGGCTCTGGAACGGGTCATCGGTCGCGCCACCGGCGGGAGGATGGAGGTCGGCTCGTGGCGCGATCAAGGCGGTGCGCTTCGGCCCGGCCTCGCCTTGACCCCGCGGGCGGTCAGGGGTAAACGCCGCCCCCAGTCGAGGGTCGGCCCGCGAGGGTCTTCCCGTACAAGCCGTGGTTAGGGGCTGAGCCCGCCGGAACGCCCGAAGCGCGCGTCCCGGCGCTTTCCGTTGCCCACGCTCGTAACACCGACAACCCGCCCGGTCCCGCCTCGTGCAGGGCCGATCATAAGAAGGCGCGAGGGCGTCCGGCCACACGGCGCAGCCCTCCATCGAAGTCAGGATACGAAGAAGACCCGATGCCCACGATCAACCAGCTGATCCGCAAGCCCCGCCAGGCGCCGCCGAGCCGCAACAAGGTGCCCGCGCTGAAGGGTTCGCCCCAGCGCCGCGGCGTCTGCACCCGCGTCTATACGACGACGCCGAAGAAGCCGAACTCCGCGCTGCGGAAGGTCGCCAAGGTGCGCCTGACCTCGGGGATCGAGGCGGTGTGCTACATTCCCGGCGAAGGCCACAACCTGCAGGAGCACTCGGTGGTCCTGATCCGCGGCGGCCGCGTGAAGGACCTTCCGGGCGTGCGCTACCACATCCTGCGCGGCGTGCTCGATACGCAAGGCGTCAAGAACCGCAAGCAGCGCCGCTCGCACTACGGCGCCAAGCGTCCGAAGTGAGCCGTAGCGCAGCGAAGGCCATCCCGGCGAAAGCCGGGATCCAGAACAAGAAGGCTTAGAAAGCATGTCCCGCCGCCACCGCGCAGAGAAGCGCGAAGTCCTGCCGGATCCCAAGTTCGGCGACCTGACGCTGACCAAGTTCATGAACTACGTCATGTACGAGGGGAAGAAGGCCGTCGCCGAGAACATCGTCTACGGCGCCTTCGACATCATCGAGGCCAAGCGCCGCGACATGGACCCGATCGCCGTGTTCCACACCGCGCTCGACAACGTGGCGCCCGCGATCGAGGTGCGCTCCCGCCGGGTCGGCGGCGCCACCTACCAGGTGCCGGTCGAAGTGCGTCCCGAGCGCCGTCGCGCGCTGGCCATCCGCTGGCTGGTGAACGCGGCCCGCTCGCGCGGCGAGAACACCATGACCGAGAAGCTGGCGGGGGAACTCCTCGACGCGTCGAACAACCGGGGCTCCTCGGTGAAGAAGCGCGAGGACACCCACAAGATGGCCGAGGCCAACCGCGCCTTCTCGCACTACCGCTGGTAAGGCGCCTTCCGCCCCGCCGCGCTTGAGAAAGCC
>JASLDZ010000115.1 GCA_030151985.1 Caulobacteraceae bacterium
CCCCCGCCCGAAACGCCCTGGTTCTGGAGCGACCAGTACGACGTCAAGCTGCAGATCGCCGGCCTGCCGTTCGACGCCGCCTCCACCGTGCTGCGGGGCGATCCCGCCTCCGGCCGCTTCGCCGTGTTCCACCTGGACGCCGAGGCGCGGGTGCAGGCGGTGGAGGCGGTGAACGCGCCGCCGGAGTTCATGGCCGGGCGCCAGTTGATCGGATCGCGCCGTCCCGTGAACGTCGCCCGCCTGTCCGATCCGGCCGTCTCGATGAAGGCGGTGGCGGCCTGAGCACAACCGGCGCGCGAATGTGGCGTTTGGGCGACTCCATCTTCTTTCCGTCAAATGGTTGGAACCCGCCGGCATGCGGCCGGTTTGCCTGCCCATGGATAACCCCAGCAGACATCTCGTCGTGGTCGCCGAAGACGACCCGCTGCTCAGGTTGGACGCCTGCATGACGCTGGAGGCGGAAGGCTTCGACGTCATCGAGGCGCCCGACGCCCCCACCGCGCTCGCGCTCATCGAGGAGCACGCCGAGGTCAAGGCGCTGTTCACCGACGTGCAGATGCCGGGCCCCTTCAGCGGCCTCGTGCTGGCCTGGCGGGCGTGCGACATCCGGCCGTGGCTGAAGGTCTTCGTGGCCTCGGGCGAGGCTCGGATCTCGCCGGACGACCTGCCTTGCCAGGGCCGCTTCTTCTCCAAGCCCTACGAGATGTCCGCCGTCGCCCGTGCGCTGCGGGCCGCGGTCGCGGCCTGACGGCCCCGGCGCCGGGCTCGCCCCGGCGCGGTCCAGGCGCTAGGACGTCGCAGGCCGCGCCCCGAGCGGTCCGTTCCGGAGGACCCATGCGCCTCGCCCTTCGCCGGCTGGCGGCGACGTTCGCGCTCGCCTTCGCGCTCGCGGGCGGCCCGGCGCGCGCGCAGGACCCGGCGACCGCGACCGCGGCCTTCGACGCCGACAGCGCCCGCGCCCACCTCCAGGACATCGAAGCCCGCATCGCCGCGACCAAGGCCTCCACGGACCTCCCGCCGCTGAGGGACGAGACCGCCGCCGTTCAGGCCGACGCCGACAAGGCCGCCGCCGCCGGAACCGCCCTCCTGTCCGACGCCGACGCGCGGCTGGCGCAACTCGGCCCCGCCCCGACCTCTCCGGGCGCGGAAGACCCGTCCATCACCCGCATGCGCAAGACCATGCAGGCGCGGCGCGACACGATCGACGCGAGCGTCAAGCGCGCCAAGCTCGTCTCGGTCGGCGCGGCCCAGGCGCTGGACGACATCGCCGAGCGCCAGCGCCAGCTGTTCAACGCCCGCATCTTCCGCCGCGGCGACTCGCCTTTGACGCCAGCCTTCTGGAGCGGGCTCAGCCAGTCCCTTCCGCCCGACGTCGACAAGCTGAGCGGCGCGGCCCGCGACGCGGTGGCGGCGGCGCGACGGGCGCCCCAGCCCCATGCGGCCCTGGCGCTCCTCGCGGGGCTGGCCGCCGCGATCCTGCTGCTGTGGCCGGTGCGGCTGGCGGCGGGAGCGGTCACGCGCCGCCGGATCGTCGCGGGCGTTCCGCCGACGCCGCTTCGCCGCTCCGCCTACGCGCTCGGCGCCCTGGCGCTCGACACGCTGCTGCCGCTGGCGGCGGCGGGCGTGCTGGTGCTGGCGGCGCGCTGGAGCGGGGCGCTGTCCACGCGCGCGGCGGCGCTGCTCGCGAGCGCCGTGCCGGCGGTGGGCTGGGGCGCGCTGATCGCGGGCGTGGGGCGTACGCTGCTGCGGCCCGAGGCGCCGTCCTGGCGGCTGGCGCCCGTCTCCGACCGCACCGCCACGCGCCTGCGTCCCTTCCCTTACGCGGTCGCGCTGGTGACGATGGCGGGCTTTCTCCTGATCAGCCTGAACCGGGTCGTGGGCGCGAGCCTGGCGGCGACGGTGGCGGCGCTCTGCACGATCAGCGTCGTCTACTGCGCCCTGGCGGCGACGGCGCTGGTGGCGCTCGGCCTCACGCGGGCCAAGGGCGAGGGGGCGCACGCCGCCGACGCCAAGGCGCAGGCGGCCGAGCGGCGGGCGTCGTCGGGCTGGAGCCTCGTGGCCGTGGCCATCGCCGCCGCCGCGCTGGTGTCGCTTGGCGCCACCCTGTCCGGCTACGCCGTGTTCGGGGCCATGCTGGCGAGCGAGATCTACTGGGCCGGGCTGCTGGCGGGCCTCGCCTACCTGCTCCTCACCTTCATCGACGACCTGTGCGCGGCCGCCTTCGGCGCGGGAGGCTGGGCGGCGCGGACGCTGCGGCTCGTCTTCGACCTGCGCCGCACCACGATCGACCAGCTGGGCGTGCTGGTTTCGGCGGGCGCGCGGCTGTTCGTGCTGCTGGCGCTGGGGAGCTTCGCGCTGAGCCCCTTCGGCCGCGGCCAGTCGGTGAGCTGGAGCCAGGCCTTCTCCGCCGACCACGCCTTCCACATCGGGACGCTCGCCGTCTCGCCGGGCGCGATCCTCGGCGGCCTCTTGAGCCTCGTGATCGGCCTGGCGCTGGTGCGGGGGGTGCGCGCCTGGCTCGACCGGCGCTACCTGCCCGCGACCGACTGGGACGCGGGCGTGCGCAACTCCGTCTCGACCGCCGTCGGCTACCTCGGCATGGGCGGGGCGATCTTCTGGGCGCTAGCCTCGGCGGGGCTGGGGCTGGAGAAGGTGGCGCTGATCGCCAGCGCTCTGTCGGTCGGGATCGGCTTCGGCCTGCAGCAGATCGTGCAGAACTTCGTCTCCGGCCTGATCCTGCTCGCCGAGCGGCCGGTGAAGGTGGGCGACTGGGTCAACGTCTCGGGCGTCGAGGGCGACGTGCGAA
>JASLDZ010000140.1 GCA_030151985.1 Caulobacteraceae bacterium
CGACCGGCTGGGCGCGGCCATCTACGAGCGCTGGGGCCGACTCGACGTGCTGGTGGCCAACGCCGGCGAGCCGGGCGTAGTGACCCCGGTGGCGCACCTGGACCCGCACATCTGGGACAAGACGGTGGCGGTGAACATGACGGCCAACTACCGCCTGATCCGCTCCATGGACCCCCTGCTGCGCCGGGCGCAGGCGGGGCGCGCGGTGTTCGTGACCTCGGGGGTCGCGGGCCGCCCCCGCGCCTTCTTCGGCGCCTACGCGGCCAGCAAGGCGGGGCTGGAGGCGCTGGTGCGCACCTATGCCGACGAGATGGAGAACACCCCCGTCCGCTGCGCGCTGGTGAACCCCGGACCCATGCGGACCAAGATGCGCGCCGGCGCCTTCCCGGGCGAGGACCCCGCCGACCTGCCCCCGCCCGAGGCGCTCGCCCCCCTCCTGCTCGAGCTGGCCCGCGCCGACCGCGAGCCGCCGGGCGAGGTCGTGCACTACAAGGACTGGGCGGCCTCGCAGGAAAGCTGAAAGCCGACGGCGCTTGCGCCCTGCGCTGGGGCTGCTCAACTGCCGGTGTCATCATGCAAGGACCCGACCGCATGCGCACCCTCGCCCTGGCGGCGCTCGCCGCGCTCGCGGCCGTTCCGCTCGCCGCGCCGGCCGCCGTGCCCGCGCCCAAGGCCGACGTGGCGACCTTCGCCGAGCTGAAGACGCCGCTGCCCTACCCCTACGACGAGGCGGCCGACGCCTCGCCCAAGGCGGTGGACGCGCGCATCGCGAAGGCGAAGGCGAAGGCCAGGCGCGAGGGCAAGCTCCTGCTGCTCGACCTCGGCGGCAACTGGTGCACCGACTGCCGGATCCTGGCGGGCACGATCGCGCTGCCCGCGATCCAGCGCTTCGTCGACGCCCACTACGTGGAGGTGACGGTCGATGTCGGCCGCATGGACAAGAACCTGCAGGCCCCCGGCCGCTACGGCCTGGACAAGCTTTCCGGCGTGCCGAGCGTGCTGGTGATCGACCCGAAGACCGACAGGCTCCTGAACAAGGACGACGTCTTCGCCCTCTCCGACGCCCGCCACATGAGCCCGCAGGCGCTGGCCGACTGGCTGGCGCGCTGGCCGGCGAAGTAGCGGCTAAAATTCCGCTCATCCCCGCGCATGCGGGGACCCAGGCTTGCTTGTTTGGCCCACCGCCGGCTTTTGGATCGGAAAGACAGCCTGGGTCCCCGCATGCGCGGGGATGAGCGGAGCAAGAAAGACTAGTTCAGCTTCTTCTCGTCCACCGGCGCGGGCGGGAGCGGGGCGACGCTGACGCCGTCCTGCTTCAGGGCGCGCACCTCGGCGGGCGTGGCCTCGCCGTAGATGCCGCGCTCCTCCGACCTGCCCTCGTGGATGTCGCGGGCCTCGCGCGCGAAGCGGTCGCCCACGTAGTCGAAGTTCGACTCCACGTGCTCGCGCACCTTGCCCATGGCCTCGCGCATCATGCGGCGCATGCCTTCGGGCGGCAGGGCGATGGCGGACTTGCCCTTCGTGCCCGCGACCGCCGGCGCCATGATCTGCTTGGCGACCTCGCGGGAGCCGCAGAGCGGGCACTCCACCAGCCCGCGCGCCGCCTGCGCGTCGTAGTCGTCGGACGAGCCGAACCACGCCTCGAACGCGTGTCCGCGGTCGCAGGCCAGGGCGTAGCGGATCAAGCGGCGGCCTCCGGTGGTGCGAAGGCGCGCGCGTTCGCCAGCGCCGGGATCGCCGCGCGTGCGCTCGCGACGGACGCGAGGTCGAGGTCCACGGTCAGCACTCCCGGCTCGTCGTGGTCGAGCTTGCCGACCACCTCCCCCCAAGGCGACACCGCCAGCGTCCGCCCCCAGGTGCCCCGCCCATCCTCGTGCAGCCCGCCCTGCGCCGGGGCCAGCATATAGGCGCCCGTCTCGATGGCGCGGGCGCGCAGCAGCACCTCCCAGTGCGCCTCGCCGGTGGAGCGGGTGAAGGCGGCCGGAACGGCGATGAGCTCCGCCCCCGCCTCCGCCTCGGCCCGGAACAGCGCGGGGAAGCGCAGGTCGTAGCAGACGGTCAGGCCCAGTCGGCCGGCTGCGGTGTCGACCACGCGCGCCGCCTCGCCCGGCGTGTAGGCCTCGCTCTCGCGCACGCGCTCGCCGCTGGGCAGGTCGACGTCGAACATGTGGATCTTGTCGTAGGTGGCGGCGATCGCGCCGTCGGCCCGGATCAGCGCCGAACGGTTGGCGTAGCCGCCGTCGCCCCGCGCCACCAGCGCCGAGCCGACCAGGACCTCCACCTCGAGCTCGACCGCCAGCGCGCGCAGGCGCGCCACCATCGGGTCGGCCTGAAGGGTCGTCAGCATGGGGCGCAGCGTCTCGCGGTCACGCTGCAGCACGTTAGTCGCCTCGGGCGTGAGCACGAGGCGCGCGCCCTCCGCCGCGGCACGGCGCACCAGCGGCTCGACATGGGCCAGCGCCGCGGCATGGGTCGCGGGCGTGCGGAGCTGGACGAGGCCGACGCGGGCCAAGCTCAGGCCGCCAGCAGCTTGTCGAGCTCGCCCTTGCGGTCCAGCGCCATCATCTCGTCGCAGCCGCCGATGTGGCGCTCGCCGATGAAGATCTGCGGGAAGGTGGATCCGCCCCCCGCCCGTTCCACCATCGCCCGCTTCTTGGCCGCGTCGGCGTAGGCGTCGTCGATCTCGCGATAGTCCACGCCCTTGGACTGCAGCAGCCGCAGCGCCTGGCTGCAGTAGGGGCAGAACGGGCGGGTGTAGATCTCGACCGAGGGTCTGGAAGGCATGGCCGGCTCCGGCGGAACGAAGCGGCTCATATAGACACCTCCGCCGCTTCGCGCACGCGGGCGACCACGGCGACGTCGACGGCGCGGGCGCCGGCCGCCTTCAGCGCCTTGGCGCAGGCCTCGGCGGTGGCGCCGGTGGTGAGCACGTCGTCGACCAGGAGCACGCGCCGGCCGGCGAGCTTAGGCGCATCCATCGCGCGGACGTGGAAGGCGCCGCGCACCGCCTCGCGCCGGCCCCGCCGGCTGCGGCCGCCTTGCCCGCCGGTGTCGCGCTTGCGGCGCAGGAGGTCGGGCGCGTAGGCGACCCCCGCCAGCGCGCACAGCGGCCGGGCGATCTCGGCGGCCTGGTTGTAGCGGCGCTGGAACAGGCGCGTGCGGTGCATGGGCACGGGCGCGACGAGGTCGGCCTCGTCCAGGAGCTCGCTCGCCGCGCGCGACAGCCAGCGGGCGAAGAGCGGCGCGAGGTCGGTGCGGTCGGCGTGCTTCAGCTTCAGCACCAGCTCGCGCGAGCCGTCGTCGTAGACGCAGGCCGCCCGCGCCCGGTCGAAGGCGCGCGGCCGCGCCAGGCAGGCCGCGCAGCGCGACGGCAGGGCGTAGGCGAACGGCGCGCCGCAGCCGTCGCAGCAGGGCGCGTCGATGAACTGGATGCGGCTCCAGGCGGCGGCGGACAGGCCCGGCGACAGCGGCCGCCCGGCGTCCTCGTCCAGGGCGGCGGGAGGCAGGAGAAGGTCGATGCCCTGACGCAGGGCGGCGCTCCAGCGCGAGGGCGCGCGCGGGCGGGATTGGCGCAGGCCCCGCGCGGTCCCACCTTCGACCCGCATGCCTCCCACCGACGCCCCTCCCCCCATCTTCGACCGCCGCCTGCACCGCCTGCGGCTGGACCGGGCGGCGAAGGGCTACGCCGGCTTCCTGCGCGCGCGCGCCGCCGAGGACGCCGTGGACCGCCTGTCGGCGATCCTGCGCGACTTCCCGCTGGCCGTCGACCTCGCCGCCCGCGACGGCGCCTTCACCCGCGCGCTTCCCGGCACGCCCGCCGCCGCGCGTGTCGGACGGGTGGTGGAGGCGGATTTGTCCGAGCGGATGCTGGCGGGCCGCGCGGGCCCGCGCCTCGTCGCCGACGAGGAGCGGCTGCCGTTCGCGCAAGGGAGCCTCGACCTCGTCGTCTCGCTGCTCTCGCTGCACTGGACCAACGACCTCGTCGGCGCCCTGGTGCAGATCCGTCGCGCGCTGAAGCCGGACGGCCTGTTCCTGGGCGCCTTCCTGGGCGGCGCGACGCTGACCGAGCTGCGCCAGTCGCTGCTGCAGGCGGAGGCCGAGGTCGCGGGCGGGGCGGGGCCGCGCGTCTCCCCCTTCGCCGACGGGCTGGACGCGGCGGGCCTGCTGCAGCGCGCGGGCTTCGCGCTGCCGGTCAGCGACGTGGACCGGGTGACGGTCACCTACGACCATCCGCTGAAGCTGCTGGCCGACCTGCGCGCGATGGGGGAGACCAGCGTGCTGCATGCGCGCCCGCCCCGCGCGCTGAACCGCCGCATCCTGGCGCGGATGTCCGACATCTACCTCGAGCGCTTCGGCGACGCGGACGGCCGCGTGCCCGCCACCTTCGAGATCGTCGGCGTCACCGGCTGGGCGCCGGCGGAGAGCCAGCCGAAGCCGCTGAAGCCGGGCTCGGCCAAGATGCGGCTGGCCGACGCGATCGGCGGGGTGGAGCACCCGCTCTGATGCGGCGGCTCACGTCCGGCGAACGGGCGCTGGCGGAGGGAGTGTTCGGCGCGGCGCTCATGCTAGACCGCATCCGGATCGGGAGGGCGCCGTTCGGGCCGTTCGCGGTGACGCTGGGCCGCCGCATCCTCTTCCCCCCGCCGGTGCCCGAGGACTTCGCCGCCGAGCCGCTGGAGCGGCGCGCCTGGCTGGTGCACGAGCTGGTCCACGCCTGGCAGTTCCAGACCGCCGCGGTGTGGACGCTGGCGAGCTGGGCCAAGGTCGTCGCGGCCGGCGGCTATGGGCGGGGCCTGCCGGGCTACGCCTACACGCACCCGATCGACTGGCCCGCGCTGAACCTGGAGCAGCAGGCGCGGGTGGTGGAGCATGCCTGGCTGCTGCGCGAGGGCGGCGACGCCGAGGCGCTGGCCGCCTACGCCGGGCGCACGCCGTTTCCGGCGCTGGGCTGACCTTTGCAAATCCTCCCCATCTTTGATGGGGAGGGGGACCGCGAAGCGGTGGAGGGGCCGCTCCCGAAGGGGCGCGGACGATCGGAAGCGCCCGCGTCTTCCGCGCTCCGCGCGGCCCCCTCCCGGCTTCGCCGTACTCCCCCATCTGCGATGGGGGAGATTGTCCGAGCTCTAAAGGAAGTCCCGCAGGTAGGCGCACAGCGGCGCATCGGCCGGGGGCATCGGGTAGTCGAACAGCGCGTGGGGCTTTACCCAGGCGAGCGCCGCGTGTTCTCGCCGCTCGACGAACCCCTGCCACCGCCGGCAGAGATACAGCGGCATTAGCAGGTGGAAGTCGGCGTAGGCGTGGCTGGCGAAGACGAAGGGCGAGAGGCAGTCGCGCTTGACCGCGATCCCCAGCTCCTCGTCCAGCTCGCGGATCAGGCAGGCTTCGGGCGTCTCCCCCGGCTCGACCTTGCCGCCGGGGAACTCCCACAGCCCGGCCAGCTGCTTGCCCTCCGGCCGCTGCGCGATGAGCACGCGGCCCTCCCCGTCGACCAAGGCGGCGGCGGCGACGAGGAGGAGCCGGCTCACGCGCTCAGCTCCGGTAGTCGCCGTTGATCGAGATGTAGCCGTGGGTCAGGTCGCAGGTCCACATGACCGCCTCGCCCGAGCCGACGCCCACGTCCACCGCGATCACCAGCTCCGCGTTCTTCATGTAGGCGCTCATCGCCGCCTCGTCGTAGCCGGGGGAGACGGCGCCGTCGCGCGCGGCCCAAAGATCGCCGAAGCGGATGGAGAGCTTGGCGCGGTCCACCGGCTCGTCGGCGCGACCAACGGCCATGGTGATCCGGCCCCAGTTGGCGTCCTCGCCGGCGATGGCGGTCTTGACTAGCGGGCTCTCGCAGATGGTGCGCGCGATCCTGGCGGCGGAGGCGTCTGAGGCCGCGCCCGCCACCCGCACCTCGACGTACTTGGTCGCCCCCTCCCCGTCCCGCACCAGCTGCTGGGCGAGGTCGAGCGTCACCGCCTCGACCGCCTCCGCCAACGGCCCGAGGTCGGCGTCCGGCGCGTTCCGCGCGCGGCCGGTGGCGACGAGCAGGCAGGTGTCGTTGGTGGAGCGGTCGCCGTCCACCGTCACCCGGTTCCAGGTGCGCTCGGTGGCGGCGGAGAGCATCGCCTGCAGCGCGGCCGGCTCGACCACGGCGTCGGTGACGACGAAGGCCAGCATGGTGGCCATGTTCGGCGCGATCATGCCCGAGCCCTTGGCGACGCCCGCGACCTACACGGGCCGGCCGCCGACCTCGCAGGTGAGCAACGCGCCCTTGGGGAAGGTGTCGGTGGTGCAGATGGCCTGCGCCGCCTCGGGCCACGCGACAGGGTCGAGCGAGGCGGCGAGGCCGGGCAGCACGTGGGTGATCTTGCCCGCGTCCAGCGGCACGCCGATCACGCCGGTGGAGGCGGTGAGCACCTCGGCCTCGCCGCAGCCGAAGTGCGACGCGACCGCCTCGACCACCTCCCGCACCGCCGCGTCCCCCGCCGCGCCCGTG
>JASLDZ010000148.1 GCA_030151985.1 Caulobacteraceae bacterium
AGGGCAGCCGAGGGCTCCATGTCGATGATCGGGGCCGAGGCGGGCGCAGCCTCCGGCAGCTCCATCGCCAGCCCGTCCGCCACGCGCTGGGCGAGCGTCTCGTCCACGTTGCGAAGATTGGCCATCACCTGTGTACGGACATGCTCCAGCGCCACCTTGCTGAGTTCGAACACGAGCGCCGAGGCGATGTGCGCCTGCTCGGCCGGGTCCATCGACCGGAAGAACAGCCGCGCCTGGCTGTAGTGGTCGGCGAAGCTTTCGGCACGCACCCGCCGCGTCTCGCCCGCCTCTGTCGCCGGAAAGCTCTTAAAGCCGGTCTCCGGGTCCTCACGGGGGCCGCCGTCCTCGTCCGCCAGGTGCAGGCTGTTAGGCTCGTAGTTGGCGCGGCCCTTAGGGACCTGCATCTGCATGTGGCCGTCGCGCTGGAAGTTCGTGAAGGGACAGCCACCCGCTCGCCCCTTGGCCTGGTTGATAGGGATTTGCGGCCAATTGGTCGTGCCCAGCCGCTTGATCTGCGTGTCCTGATAGGAGAACAGCCGCCCCTGCAGCAGCGGGTCGTTGCTGACGTCGATGCCGGGCACGAGGTGGTTGGGCGAGAACGCCACCTGCTCGGTCTCAGCGAAGAAGTTGTCCGGGTATCGGTCCAGCACCATGCGGCCGACGATGCGGACGGGCAACACCTCCTCCGGGATGATCTTGGTGGCGTCGAGCACATCGTAGGGCTGGCTGTCGGCGAAGGCGTCGTCGAAGAGCTGCACGCCGAGCTCCCACTCCGGGAAGTCGCCCCGCTCAATGCGCTCGAATAGATCGCGGCGCTGAAAGTCAGGGTCGGCGCCGGCGATCTTCACCGTCTCGTCCCAGATCGTGGAGGCCAGCCCGGCCTTCGGCTTCCAGTGGAACTTGACGTAGGTGGACTTTCCCTCGGCGTTCACAAAGCGGAACGTGTGGATGCCGAAGCCCTCCATGGTCGCGAGAGAGCGTGGCAGGGTGCGGTCGCTCATGATCCACATGACCATGTGCGTCGCTTCCGGCATGAGCGAGATGAAGTCCCAGAAGGTGTCGTGCGCGGTCGCGGCCTGCGGGTAGCCGCGGTCCGCCTCCATCTTGGCCGCATGGACCAGATCGGGGAACTTGATGGCGTCCTGGATAAAGAAGACGGGGATGTTATTGCCCACAAGATCCCAATTGCCCTCGCGCGTGTAGAACTTCACCGCGAAGCCACGCACGTCTCGTGGAGTGTCGATCGAGCCCGCGCCGCCTGCGACGGTGGAGAAGCGCACGAACACCTCCGTGCGCCGGCCCGCTTCCTGGAACAGGTCGGCGCGGGTGATGTCGGCCAAGCTCTCGGTGCACTCGAAGTAGCCGTGCAGGCCGGTGCCCCGCGCGTGGACGATGCGCTCGGGGATGCGCTCGTGGTCGAAGTGGTTGATCTTCTCCCGGTACACCTCGTCCTCCAGGAGGACGGGGCCGCGAGGGTTGGCCTTCAGCTGGTTTTGGTTATCGCTGATGGGCGACCCGTGGTTGGTGGTGAGCACGGGATGGTGGGCATCGGTCCTCTGATGCGTCTCTCCGCCCGAGCCGGCGATGCGTACGGGGGTGCTGGTGTCGGTCATCGGGCGTCCTCGCTGAGCGTCAGGCCCTAAACGCGGAGCGGATGAGCAGCGCGCCAGCTTTACCGCAAATAACCACCGGAAGAGGCCGGGGCTATTCGGCGTCCGCCCACAGCGCGTGTGCGTCGAGCCGGAGCTTGGTGAGGGCTCGCCAGGCCTCGACGCGGGCTTGGATCTCGGCGCGCGTCGCCTGGTAGAGCTGTCCGTTGGCGAGCAGCGTCTCGAAAAGGTTCTTCTCGCCCAGCTCGTATACCCGGCGCTGCAGCCGCGCCGCCTGGGCCCCGCCTGCTGCGCTGCCTTGGCCGTCGCCCGGTACGATCAATCGACGGGCGCGTAGTGCTGGAGCTGACGAACGCCTGCGCGTACGCCTTTCCAGCCAAATTCGCATCAGTCCGCATTGGACATCTCGAGAAGTTGACGTGTTCGTGCGCGCGCTTGTTAGCGGCGTCTTCGGAACATGGGTCTGGATGACCAGAGAGCTGGCCAGGCGCGCAGGCCGAACGACAACGCCCGCTAAGGTGGCGGCGGCTCGAGCGAATGGCGCGCGCGGTGGGCGACGACGTAGGCACCACGCCTGAACGTCCGCTGTGCCGAGCCCGCACGACGGCCGCTCCTGGCGCCCGTCACCTCGGACGCCTCACAAGCCCGACAGGCATAGCCGTTGCAGCCTCTCGGACGCTGTACCGGGCAGGATCAGATGGCGCTCGCCTTGTTCATCGGCACGGACGTGCCGCTGCTGACCACCTTCATCGCGGCGACGGCGGCGCTGGGCCTGATAGTCGGCCAAGCCCTGAAGGTGCTGCGCGACGCCCATTAAGCCCGCAGATCGCATCGCGCTTCGACCATTGAATCTGCCGCGCGGGGTTTGCCCGTCGACGCCTCACCGCCCGCTCCTACGTCATCCTGCAGCTCGCCTAACTGCGCCGCGGCGGCGAGCGGCCTCGAGGAGAGCGGCCGCACGCTTTTCGGCCGGTGATGGCCGGCCAGCTCAAGCGCAGCCGGCGCAAAGGCGGCATACGTGCATTTGATCTCCTTTAGGCGGAAGACGCCGGAAGCCTTGGCTTCCAGCCAGCGCAGGATGTTGGTCAGCCGGGCGTTGTTGCATCAATGTTGAAGGGCGCGATGGGCACGAGTCCTCAGCTCACGCGCTCCACCTGCAGGGTTCCCGAAGGCGCAGGTCGCAACACCGCCTCCGGTGTGTCCCCGTCAAGCCACGTCCGCCAATCGTCCGGTCCCAGCGCCACCACCTGACGTGAGTGATAGGGCGCGACGTCCGGGCCAGGCTCAACCGTCAGCATCGACCAGGCGCCGTTTCGCATGACGCCGGCGATGCAGAACCAAGGCTGTCCCGTCATCGTGAACAACCACCGTGTCTTGCGGGCTCGCTTGGGCGCGGGCGGGTCGGGATCGGTGAACTCGTAGAAGCCGTCCGCAGGAATCAGGCAGCGTCCCGAGCTGAAACGCCTGCCCTCCGAACGATAGTTGTAGACGGGCTTGCCGCCGGGACCGGGCCAACTCCAGCGCATCTGCGCCAAAGCCGGCGCACCCTCTTCGTCCAGATGGATGATCGGGGCGGTGTCGGTGATGCTGATCTCGTCGCGGGGCTCAAGGTTCGGCAGGCCGTCCGGAGTCTGCAGGTCGGGAAAGCCGCCGAGGAGGGCCACGATCGCGAGCCGGCTGCGGTACTTGTTGCACATCGTCGGCGCCCGGGGTCCATGAGGTGGTCGGCCGCCATCATAGCCGGGTCAGATCCGGACGCGCATCACGCTGGACGATTCGACTCTCCTCATGCGTTCTGCTTATGTTCTCATCGTGCCAGCCCCATGCAGCCGCTCCCTGTCCCAAGCTCGTCGTCTCGGCTGCCCACGGTCCTTGGGGGGCTGAGGGCGGCGTTCGGGGCGCCGCCGGTTTGGCGGCGCCGAGACCCGGTCGGTCAACTGGTCCGGTCCATGCTCGGCGAGAGCCTGCGGGATCCGGCGTCCGAAGCGATGTTTGGACGGCTGCGCGGCCGCTTCGCCACCTGGACCGCCCTGGCGGCCGCACGGACGGAAGAGGTGCAGCCGCTTATCTCGGCCCTTCCTCAGAGCGACACCAAGGCTGCGTCTGTCATCGCGGCGCTCAGGCAGGTCGGCCGCCGTGCAGGCGCCCTGCGTCTGGACTGGATGGCGAGCTGGGCGGTCGACGACGCCCTCGCCTGGCTCTGCGAGCTTCCTGACGTCACAGCGGCGGCGGCGGCGGCGGCGCTCAACGTCTCAACGCTGCAGCGCCGGGTCTTGGTGGTCGACGCTGCGGTCCTTCGCGTCAGTCGGCGCCTGGGTCTCTGCGACGGGGAGGAGGACGCCGAGGCGTGTCGCGACCGGGTGTCGGACGAGGCCCCGCCGTCGTGGGGAGCCGACGAGTTTGTCGAGCTGCACGTCCAGCTTTCCCGCCTTGGCGAGACCTACTGCAGGCCCTCAGGCCCAGACTGCGGCGGATGCCCGGTGCGGGTGGACTGCGCTCATGGCGCGGCTGCGCTTCGCAGGGATCGTCCGGCGCACGCCCCCGCCAACGACACGGGGCCGATCGCGGACCGCCTGAACGACTACCTGCGCCGGCGCATCGCCCGCATCGAGCGCGACGGGGTCTCGGCCAAGACCCTCACCGAAGCCGGGCTGAAGCTCGGCCGAGCGATCGATGAGCGTTTTGTCGGTGGCGTGCTCCCTGCGGGCGTGCACCAGTGCGCCGGCGCCAGGATGGAAGACGGCGCATCGCGCTATCTTCTGGCGCTCGCGGCCTTGGCGGCGGGGCCGAGGAAC
>JASLDZ010000164.1 GCA_030151985.1 Caulobacteraceae bacterium
GTACAGCCGCGTCTTGCCGCCGATCCCGTAGGTGGTGAAGCCCTTCGCCTGGTCCAGCGCCAGCCCAGCCTTGCGGGCGGGCCCCTCCATCAGCATCGTGTTGAAGGCGCCGGTGTCCGCCAGGATGTCGATGGGCCGGCCCTCGATCTCGCCCTTCAGACGGGGGCGCAGGCCGGGCTCCACCGCCAGTTCGCCGATCAGGCCCATCTTGCAGGAGGAAGAGGCCGGAGCCCCGTGCGCTCCGCCCGCCCACGCCGCCGCCGCCACGGCCAGCGCCGCGCCCCACGCCCTGCCCATACGCCACGCTCCCACTGACCCGAGCCGAGCTAAGCGGGCGTCGCGGCGGCCGTCAACGTCAGCGGAAGGGACGGTCCGCGTCGAACGGGAAGAGGTCGGGCAGGCCGCCGGACACCTTGTCCGGCCACACGGCGGGACGCTTCTCGAGGAAGGCGGAGACCCCCTCCTTGGTGTCGCCCGAGCGGCCGCGCGCCTGGATGGCGCGGCTGTCGGCCTTGTGCGCCTCCATCGGATGGTCGGCGCCCATCATCCGCCAGAGCAGCTTGCGGGACACCGCGACCGAAACGGGCGCGGCGTTGTCGATGATCTCGCGCGCCAGCGCCCGGGCCGCCGGGAGCAGGTCCTCCGGCGCGTGCAGCGAGCGCACCAGCCGGCCGCGCAGCGCCTCCTCGGCGTCGAACACCCGCCCGGTGTAGACCCACTCCAGCGCCTGCTGCGGGCCGACGAGCCGCGGCAGGAACCAGGAGGACGCCGCCTCCGGCGTGATGCCGCGCCGGGCGAACACGAAGCCGAAGCGGGCGGTCGTGGAGGCGAGGCGGAAGTCCATCGGCAGCTGCATGGTGGCGCCCACCCCCACCGCCGGCCCGTTCACCGCCGCGATCACCGGCTTGAGGCTGTCGTAGATGCGCAGCACCACCCGGCCGCCGCCGTCGCGGTAGACGTCCCCGACCTTGGCCTCGTCGCGCACCGCGTCGCCCCGGTTGGCGTAGTCGAAGGTGCCGCCGCCGCTGGAGAGGTCGGCACCCGCGCAGAAGGCGCGGCCCTCGCCGGTGACGATCACCGCGCCGACATCGTCGTCCGCGTCCGTCAGGTCGAAGGCGGCGATCAGCTCCAGCATCATGCGGCTGGTGAAGGCGTTCAGCTTCTCCGGCCGATGCAGGGTGATCGTCGCGATCCCGTCGGCCTTGGCTAGGCGGATCGTCTCGAACTCGTCGGCGGCGATCGTCATGGCGGCGGTCCTCGTCAGGGCTTTCGGCCAGTATCGGACGCTGACGCGGCGTGAGGGAAGCGGGAGTCGCGCAGCAGCGAAACGCCCAGGCCGAACCAGAAGAGCAACCCCAGCACCAGGACGACGAGGCCGGCCTCGGGGATCGCGGGCTGCATGAAGGCGAACGCCCCGACGACCGCGGCGACGACCCTGAGCCACTTGGGGAGGCAGTCGAGCTTCCAGGCGGCGGCGGCGGTGATCAACAGCCACATCCCGAGCGGCAGCGGCGCCCAATATGCCACCATGTTCAGCCAGGCGGGGATGTGCAGAGGTCCGAACAGCGGCGCCAGGAGCGAGGTCAGGAGCAGCATCAGCGCGGCCAGGTAGCCGCAAAGCGCGCCGATCCAGCCGACCCGGGCAGCCGACGCGAAGGTCGCTCGAACACCGTACACGCAGGCGGCCACCGCGACCGAAAAGCTTGCGCGGACGAACGCGAGCGCCAGCGTGACCCCCTTTGGATAATGGGCCGCGACGACATCGAGATTGTCGGGCGCCGGAGCCGGACGCCCTTGAGCGGAAGTCTGAGCGATCGCCACCAAGCCTACGAGCGCCACGCTCAGCACGCCCGCGCCGATGGCCGCCCATCCGCCGATCTTCGCCGCTCTTCGATCCATGGGCTTCCTTATCTCCCCCATCGCAGATGGGGGAGTACCGCGGAGCGGGGAGGGGGCCGCGCGGAGCGCGGAAGAAGCCTCCGCCACGCAGAGGAGCGTGTCGCGTTCCGCCCGCCTGCGGCGAGCGGCCCCTCCGGCCCTCCGGGCCACCTCCCCATCTGCGACGGGGAGGATCGGGGTTGCGCGGGTCCTCGCGTGCGGCATGATCGGGTGAACAACGATAAGTCTCGGGAGGATGCGATGGCGGGCGAGCCGATCGAGGCGGACTACGTGATCGTGGGCGCGGGCTCCGCCGGGTGCGTCCTGGCGGCGCGGCTGTCCGAGGACCCGGCGGTGCGCGTGGTGCTGGTCGAGGCCGGCGGCGACGACCGGCCGACGAAGAACCCCGGCCAATTCCTCTCGAACCTGATGATCCACGTGCCGGTCGGCTACTCGCAGACGCTGAAGGACCCCAAGGTCAACTGGGTCTACAAGACCGAGGCCGACCCCGGCACGGGCGGCCGGCGCCACGCCTGGCCGCGCGGCAAGGTGCTGGGCGGCTCCTCCTCGATCAACGCCATGCTCTACATCCGCGGCCAGCGGGAGGACTACGACGGCTGGCGCCAGATGGGCGCGGCCGGCTGGGCCTGGGACGACGTGCTCCCCTACTTCCGCCGCGCGCAGAACCACGAGCGGGGCGAGAGCGACACGCATGGCGTGGGCGGCCCCCTGAACGTCACGGAGATGGAGACGCACGCCGTCTCCGACGCCGCCGTTCAGGCCGGCGTGCAGGCGGGCCTGCCCGAGCGCCGCGACCTGAACGGTCCGGACCAGGAGGGCATCGGCTGGTACCAGGTGACGCAGAAGGGCGGCTGGCGCTGCTCGGCCGCCGTCGCCTACCTGCACCCGGCGATGAAGCGGCCCAACCTGCGCGTGGTCACCGACGCGCTGTGCCGTCGCGTGGTGTTCGAGGGCAGGCGGGCGGTGGGGGTGGAGATCACCCGAGGCGGCGAGACCTCCGTGATCCGCGCCAAGGCGGAGGTGATCCTCAGCGCCGGCGCCATAGGCTCGCCGCAGATCCTGCAGCTCTCGGGCGTCGGCCCGGGCGCGCTCCTGGCCGAGCACGGGATCGCCGTGGTCGCCGACCGGCCGCAGGTGGGCGAGAACCTGCAGGACCACATCCTGACCGGCGCCCGCTACCGGCTGAAGCCCGGCAACATCACGGTCAACGAGCTGACCAAGGGCTGGCGGTTCCTGGCGGAGACGATGCGCTACGCGGTCTCCCGCAAGGGGCTGCTCACCCTCTCAGCCGCGCACGTCGGCGCGTTCGTGAAGAGCCGGCCCGACCTCGCCACCCCCGACATCCAGTTCCACATCCTGCCCGCGACCATGGACCTGGCGAAGCTCGGCAACATGCAGAAGATGGAGCTGGAGTCGGAGCCCGGCCTGACCCTCGCCCCCTGCCAGGTGCGGCCGGAGAGCAAGGGGACGGTGCGGATCAAGTCGTCCGACCCCGCCGCCCACCCGGCGATCGCGCCCAACTACTTCTCCGATCCCCTCGACTGCGAGGTCGCCATCGCGGGCCTGCGCTGGGCGCGGCGGATCGCCGAGCAGCCCGCGCTGCAGGCGATCATCGACCACGAGATGAACCCGGGACCGGACCTGCAGTCGGACGAGCACCTCCTGGCCTACGCCCGCGCGTCGGGCACCACCGTCTACCACCCGACCTCCACCTGCCGGATGGGGAGCGACCCGATGGCGGTGGTCGACTCCGAGCTGCGGGTCGTGGGCGTGGAGGGGCTGCGGGTCGTGGACGCCTCGGTCATGCCGCG
>JASLDZ010000216.1 GCA_030151985.1 Caulobacteraceae bacterium
GTGGGCGCCCTGATTGTCGAAGCGGCCTTGCGGGAGGCGCGCCGGCTTCTTGCGACGCCGTTGCTGGTGGAGAGCGGGCGGCGCACGCTCGCCCGGAAGAGCCGCTACTGGAACGGGCCGGCCCCGGCCATCAACCGGCTCTGCTACTGGCTGGACGCGTTCGCGTCAGGCGCTCAGGCCGGCGCGGCGGAGCTCGACCTGCTGTGCATCGCACGGCAGCGTCTGGACCGCGTACTCCGCGGCCGCCGCTCGACGTCCAGGCTTCCCGCGCTGGCCGACCTTCTCCTTCGCTCGCCCGTGGTGTCCGCGCCCCTGGTGTCGGAGGCGCTGAACGTGAGCGGCCAGGCCGCCCGCTCGCTCCTGGCCGAGTTCGACGGGGTGATCCGGGAGGTGACCGGGCGCGCCTCGTACCGGATCTGGCGGATCTAGCCGCCAGAGACGACCGGACGGCCGGAGGTCTAGACCGTCTAGAGTTCCGTCGGCGACATGCGAACGGCGGCAATCCCGTGCGGCGCGCCCTCCTCCACCCCTTAAGAGTGTGCGTGATGGTCTAGGGGTCTAGACGTCCGGCGCCTCCAGGCGGCCGAACGTCCGGTGCTCGGGAGATCGTGCGCTCCCTCATGTCAGGAGGCGACGAGACACGGACGGTCGGCGGCTCCGGAGCGCCGGAGCGCCTTGCAACCCGGCGGGGCGGAGCGCCCGCAAGCCGGTGCTCCACTTCACCGGGCCGCCCGGCGAACGGAGGTCCGGGGCCGCGGACATCCTTCGCTCCGTCAGGACGGCGTCGACGGAGCCCCAGCTTGGCGGACGTCGGGAGCGGAGGGACGCCCGGTGCGGCGGACCTCCGGCGCGGCGGACTTCCGGCGTTAGGGAAAGGTTAACCCTACGGAGGACAGGATGTCCGGCGGGAGAAGCGGAGCCTCGACGTCATGGCGCTGGTGCTGTTTGCGAACACCAAGGGCGGCAGCGGGAAGACGACGGCGGCCATGGTGCTGGCGGGCGAGCTGCTCGCTCATAAGGCGAAGGTCGTCCTGCTCGAGGGCGACCCCAACAGGCCGCTTCTGAACTGGGCGCAGGCGCGCGGTGCGCCGGTGATCGAAACCTCCCGAACGCGCGCGAAGACGGCCGACCAGGCGCTCGCCTCGATCGAGGCCGCGGCGAGCGGGGGAGGGGAGGGGGCGGCCCGTCTGGTGGTCGTCCACGACGACGAGCAGGACGGGCTGTTCGAGTGGATCGAGGGCGCGACGGCGTGGGCGCACTTCGTCATCGCCGATCCCGAGGGCAGCCCGAACGAATGGCTGACCGACGTGACCTCGCAGGCCGACCTTGTGGTCATCCCGTTTGCGCCGTCCGCCCTGGACGCCAAGCAGGTGTCGCGAACGGTCCAGGTGCTGACGCGTGTCTCCAAACGGACGGGGCGGCCGGTCAACTACCGGATCCTGCTCACCCGGGCCGCGACGCTGATCACCCGCGACGAGCGCGAGATCCGATCGGGTCTGGAACGCGCCGGCCTCCCGCTGATGCGGGTCACCCTCTTCGAGCGACCGGCGTTCCGGGGCCTGTTCAAGCTCGATGCGACCATTCACGAGCTGTCGGCGGACAGCATCAACGGCCTGGAGAAGGCACGCAAGAACGCCGCCGACTTCGCCGCCGAGGTCATCGCCGACTTGAAGTCCGCTTCAGCTGTCCGATCGGAAGCCGCCTGATGTCCAAGACCGATCCCTTCGACTTCCAAAGCGCGGCGCGCGACGGCGACGCCCTCGACATCGCCGGCTTCGCCCCGGCTCTCCGCCGGGTCGATCGTCCGGCCGTGGCCGCCGCTCGCGAAGCGGCCCGCGACAGCGGCTTCACCCGCCGTGCGCCCACCGCCGCCGCGCCTGAGCCGCGCGGGCGCAAGCGGCGCGTCAACATCACCGAGCTCCTGGGCATCCAGGATCGCTACCCCGACACCGAGCGGGCGCAGTTGAACATGCTGGCGCCGGTGCCGATCGTGCTTCGCTGGCGCGCGCTGGTGCAGGAGCGCCAGCTGCCCGCCTGGGAGGTCCTGGAGGCGGCCATGGACGCCCTGGAAGAGCGTACGGGAACGGCGCGCGCCGCGTGACCGGGAACGGCGCGCGCCGCGTGACCGGGGACGGCGCGCGACTCCGGGGTCGCACGAATCGGCCTAGCGTCGCGGCCACTTCGGAGCGGGGAGGAGTCATGTCCGCACGGCGCGACCCTCAGGCGCAGTTCGACTTCTTCATCCCGCTGATGCGGGACCTTCCGCTGAAGGACCAGCGGGAGGTGATGGAGCGGCCGTTCTTCAGCCTTCAGAAGCGCAAGCGGCTCAAGCCGATCGAGTACGTGAGCGGAGACGGCGACAACGCGGTTCGAGTGAAGGTCGAGGCGGTCCAGGCGTACGGCATCGCCACGATCTGGGACGCCGACATCCTGATCTGGGCGGCGAGCGCCCTGAACCGGCTCAAGGTGGACGGCCGCAACGATATTCCCCGCGAACTGCGCACAACCGCCTACGACCTCTTGCGCTCGATCAGCCGCGACACGGGCGGAAAAGGCTACCAGGAGCTTCGGGCGGCGCTGGATCGGCTGGCGACCACCACCATCTTCACCTCGATCCGATCCAAGCGCGGCCGCGACAGCCGCTTCAACTGGCTGGACGCCTGGGACGTCGAGGTCGATCCGGTCACCGAAAAACCGATCGCGCTCAAGATCACGCTCTCCAACTGGGTCTATGAAGGCTTGGTCAACGAGAAGTCGGTCCTGACCCTGCACCCCGACTACTTCCTTCTGACGGGCGGGCTGGAGCGCGCCGTCTACCGCATCGCGCGCAAGCATGCGGGGGACCAGGAGAGCGGCTGGACGTGCCGGGTGAGCCTGCTGCACGAGAAGACGGGCTCCGACAGCGCGCCCAAGGAGTTCA
The DNA here is from genome assembly GCA_030151985.1 of Caulobacteraceae bacterium. Taxonomy (GTDB): domain Bacteria; phylum Pseudomonadota; class Alphaproteobacteria; order Caulobacterales; family Caulobacteraceae; genus JASLDZ01. The sequence goes on from JASLDZ010000216.1 coordinate 2,921, forward strand.
ACCGCATGCTGCGCAAGATCGTGGAGGCCGACGGCCTGCCCGAGTATGCGCTGAGCTTCACCAAGACGGCGGACGGATCGCCCGCCGTGCATTTCGTGCGCCGCTCCGCCGCCGAGCGTGCGCAGGTCCGCGCCAGCCTCGAGGCCGAAGCCGAACACGAGCGTCGCCGGGCGGTCGAGGATCGCCGCGCGCGCGAAGTCGATGGCCTGATGGACAGGATGGCGCGCCGCCCCCGCGCGGTGGCCTGACCTGACGGGGTTTCGCACACTGAAGTGATTTTAGCGAAGTGAATCCTGCGTTTAGCGGGACTGCTTCATCCGGTGTCGTGCCGCGGCCGCTCCGGCCGCCGGGCAACTCCGGCCGCCTACGGCCCGGCGATCGCTCCCCAAGCGCCCATCGGCGCCGCTTTGCGGTTGGTCGGCACGGGGGAACACCCACCAAGGCGCCGAATCATCGGGGTATCGCACACCCTCGGAACGCCGAACCCGCATCGTGCGACGCGCGCTGATTCGGGGTTTCACCCACTGAAGGCCGCCGGGTCGGGCCTGGCGAGGCGCTCACCGTCTCTTCGGGGGATCGCCCACCTCGAAAGGGCGCTTCGACGCCGGGCTCGGGGGATCACCCACTCAGAGGGATGTGGCGCGCCGCCGATCCAGGTGACGGTTTTCTCGGTGGAACACCCACCCCAAAGCGCTGCGCCGCAACGGGGGATCACCCACCGCTCGGGAGCGCTCCTGCGTCGACCAATCTATCCACAGAGCTGTGGACAGGGTCGGGGTATCGCCCGCTTCGGTTACGGGGGATCGTCCGCCCCACCTTCGGGGGATTGGGCGCCGAATGACGGGGGATCGTCCACGACGGCCGGGCGCAAGCCCCTGAACCGGAACTGGATTTTGGGCGAGACGCCGCCTCTAACGAGTCTAACCTCCTCTTGGTAACTTCAGATGCTTAACGTCGCGGCGAGGGCGGCGACGGGTCCGGCCCTGAGAGGGGGCCGACCCGCCGCCTCGAGAACGGGCGAGGCCCGCGGCGCTGTAGGAGAGCGCAGCGAAGGAGGCTCACGACGACGAGCTCCGAGGGTGGTCGGGCGCGGCGGCCGCTGGGGCGCGGCGCGTAGGGCTGTAGCCAACCAGGGCGTAGGCGGCCCGCAACGACCCGAACCGTCGCCCGATCGCCGAGGCGCTGGGCGCTTCGGGCGCCGCATCGATCAACCGGGAGTTCAAGGCGCCGTGGGCGGCGAGCAGGCGACGGAGCGCCTGCAGCATGTCTTCCCGGGTGCTTGGACGAGGAATGCGATCCAGGAGCGCCTGCGCGCGCGTGAAGAGCTCGCGGTCGACGAGGGGCGGCACCACGCCTTCCAACCGAAGCTGGGCATGGAGCGGGGCGCAACGGCGGCGCGCGCCCAGCCTCTGGGTCGTTCGGCCGAAGCAGGCGACCCC
>JASLDZ010000231.1 GCA_030151985.1 Caulobacteraceae bacterium
GAACTGATCTCGTGACGCTGCGGGTCGTCACTCCGCCGTCCGGGGGGCTGATCAGCCTCGCGGACGCCAAGGCCCACCTTCGGGTGGACTATGCGGATGCCGACGACCTGATCAGCGCCTACGTGCTCTCCGCCTCGGCGATGGTCGAGGCGGAGACGCAACGGCGCTTCCTGACGCAGACCCTGGAGTGGGTGCGCGCGGACTGGTGCGATGAGATGCCCCTGCCGATCGCGGGGACAACCGACAAGCCGGACGCGCTGGCGATCACGTCGGTGAAGTACGCCGACCTTCAGGGTCAGCAGCAGACCCTCGACACAGGCATGTATTGGGACCGCCCGGAAGGCTCGACCCGCGCCGTGGTGCGCCAGTGGTTCGCCGTCTGGCCTTGGCTTGGCGACGCCGCTGAGCGAGTCGTCATCACGATCGACGTGACCGGCGAGCCGGCCGACGTGCCGCCGATGGCCGTCGCCGCCACCAAGCTCCTGGTGGGTCACTTCTGGCTGCATCGTGAGGCTGTCGTCGGCGTCGATGCCCGCGACAGCTCCACGGTCATTCCCCTCGGCGTCGAACAGCTCCTCTCGCCGCTGCGGTGGAGCTGATGACCAGCTCCGGCTCGATGCGGGATCGCTACACGTTCGATCGCCAGGCCGCAGACGAGAACGGCGACCGCATCGGAGCTTGGGGCGCGGACTCCATCACCCTGTCGGCCGAGACCGTGTACCTCCACGGGACCGAGACGGTTCAGCAGGCGCGCCTTCAAGGCGATCAGCCGGTCATCATCACCGTGTGGGCGTGCGCCGCCTCGCGCGCCTTCGACAACACCTGGCGCGCCACCGACGCGCGGGACGCCTCTCGGGTTTTCGACGTCACGTCCGCCGAGATCACGCCCGATCGCCAGTGGGTGCAGGTGCTCGCCACGACCCGGAAGGGTCAGGTCCATGTCTAGGCCTCTGATCCGCGTCGCGGGTCCCGCAGCGGGCTCGGTGTCCGGTTTGCCCGAACTTGAGGCGCTGCTGAACCAGATCCCCGACCGCATCATCGCCGAGACGCAGACCGCTTTGAACGAGGGCGCCGATGACCTCGTGGGCCTGATCAAGGCCGCCGCGCCGGTGAGCGAGCTTGAGGGTCATCCAGGCGAGCTTCGGGATAGCGTCCACAAGGCGGAGGGCCACCATGCGCTTCAGGTGCTGGTGGTCGAAGACGCCGGTCTCGACCGCGGCGATCCTTACGCCGCCCACGTCGAGTACGGCCACAAGGCCAAAAACGGCGCGCACGTGCCGGCCGTGCCGTTCTTCTGGCCATCCGTCCGCGTGGCGCGGCGGAAGCTTCAGAACCGCATCGCAGCGGCCGTCCGGCGGGCGGTGAGGGCGTCGTGACGGACTTGCTTTCCCCGCTTCAAGCAGCGGCGATCGCCGCGCTGAAGGCGGACGCAGGCATCCTCGGCGTGTTCGGAATGAACCCGGTGCGCGTCTACGAGACCGCGCCCGTGAACGTCTCGACGCCCTTCCTCGAGGTGATCGCGAGCGACTTGACGCCCGTCTACGCCGAAGGGTTCGCGCTCGGCGAGGTGGTGGTGGATGTCCACGTCTGGTCGCTGACGCAGCCCTACGGGAAGGCCGAAGCTCGCGCGTTCGGCGCCGCCGCCGTCGACTGTCTCCAGACGCTCCCCACCACGTTCGCGCCCGCCCAGGCCGTCGAGCTGGAGCACGTCCAGTACCTCACCGACCGTGACGGGAAGACCGCGCACGGCGTCCTGACCTTCCGCTTCACCATGGCCCCGGCCTAGCCGGGCGAGAGGACATCCCATGCCCACGCCGCCCACCTACCCGACGCCCAAGACCTTCGGCAGCCTCATCATTGAGGTGGAGACCGCCGTGGCCGGCACTTACGCCGCGCTGGTGGGCTTCGACACCAAGTCCTCCAACCTCTCGACCGGCACCTCGACCGCCAACCTGCCCTCGATCTCCAACCCCGACCTTCCGGGTTGGGACATCACGGGCGTCGGCTCCCTCAAGCTGCAGGTGCAGGGCTCGGGCGTGTACGCGGTCGAGGACGAGCCGATGCTGGAGGCATGGTTCGACAGCGCCGTGGCCAAGAACGTCCGCGTGCACGTCTCCGCGGTCGGCTACCGTCAGGGCCCCATGGTGCTGACGGCGCTGGGCAACAGCGTGGCGCGCAACCAGAACGGCAACCTGTGCCAGCGGTCCATCACGCTGGACAGCGCCGGCCCGATGAACTTCACGGCCGGCGATCCGAGCTGATGAGCCGGTCGGGAGAAGTCGAGCTGGAGTTCGGGCTTGAGGCCCGGAACTTCCGGCTCGGCATCGGCCAGTGGAGGCAGGTGCAGGAGCGGTGCGACGCCGGCCCGCCCGAGCTTCTAGCCCGCATGGCTCCGCCGTTTCAGGCGATCAGCCGGGGCGTGAAGCCGGCGGACGTCATCGGGTCGGGACTTCTCGGGACGTGGAGGATCGACGACATCCGCGCGCCCATCCTGTTCGGTCTGATCGGCGGGGGCGCGGCCCCCCAAGAAGCGTCGAAGCTGGTTGAGCGGTGGGTGGACGACCGGCCGCTGCTGGAGGCGCTGCCGATCGCCTACCAGGTGGTGCTCGCCTGCATCTCGGGTGCGGAGGACGAGGTCGCATCGGGGGAGCCGGAGGGGGAGATGGGCCCGCCCCGCTCCCCCGAAGCAAAATCCGGTACGGCCAACACGGCGTCTACGAAGCGGGCGGCGCGCTCGGGCTCTCGGCGCGCCAAGTCGACGAGCTGAGCTTCTGGGAACTGCGGGCTCAGCTCGCTGGCTTCCGCAAGGCCAACTGCCCTGACGCCGACGAGCGGATGACGGCCGAAGACTTGGACCGCATCGGCGGGGCGCTGCTGCAATCGAAGCGAGGTGGTTGATGGCTGATCGTGCCGCCACGCTTCAGGTCAACTTGGAAGCCAACGCCTCCAAGCTGATCGACGGCCTGGGGGGCGCCGCCTCCGCCACGCAAAAGTGGGCTGAGGAAGCGGGAAGGGCGGTCGAGAAGGTCAAGACGACCATTGCCGGGGTGAACGTCGAGACGACCAGCCGCCGGTTTTCCGGCGAGGTCGCCAAGATGATCGCGCTCCAGCACCAGCTGGACGTGGCGCGCGCCGCGGGCGACCGCCAGGCGGCGGCCTCGCTGGAGGCGCAGATCACGCAGATGCAGCGCATCCGCGCGCTGACGGCCAAAGGGCTCGACAAGGGCACGGCATCCGGTCTCGTGAAGGCGCAGATCGAAGAGGTCGCGATCGCCGCCGAAGCGGCGAGGCGCCAGCGGGAACAGGCGGAGCGCCGCGAGAAGATCGTCGGCAACCCCGGCGCGGCGATCAGCGGGGTCTTCTCCCGCACCCGGCTCGGCGTGTTGGAAGAGGGCGGCGCGAAAATCCCAATCTTTGGCTCCGCCCTGGAGGAGCTTGGCGTAGCGGGTCTCGCGGCAGGCGCCGGTCTCCTAGTCGCCGCGGAGGGCGCGGAGAAGGTCCGCCAGTCGCTGGAATACGCCGAGGAGATCGACAAGACCTCCAAGTCGCTGGGCATCACGACCACTCAGCTGCAGGAGTTCGACTACGCGGCGGCCGGAGCGGCCGTCGGCGTGGATAAGGGCCGTGAGGCTCTGGCTCAGTTCAACGAGGTGTTCGGCAAGTACTCGGCGGGCCTGGCGAACGGCCGAACCGCCAAGTTCCTCGACGCGCTTGGCTTCACGCCGGAGAGCGCGCGCGAGCTCGGGTCAACCCAAGAGGCGCTGGAGAAGGCGCTTCAGGCGCTCACCAAGATCCAGAACCCGCAGCAGCGGGCAGCGCTCGCGACCCAGCTCGGCCTGAAGGAGTTCCTGCCGGTGCTGGCGGAAGGCCAGGAAGGCGTGGAGCACTTCCTTGCGACGATGAAGCAGGCGCAGGGCGCCGGCGCAGTCATCGCGCCCGACCAGATCAAGCGCGCGGCAGAGCTGAACGACAAGCTGGAGCAGATCAGCCACACCGTCAGCGTGGAGATGAAGCAAGCCTTCATCGACCTGGGGCCCATCATCGTGGGCTTGGCGAAGCTGGTGGCGGGTCTCGCTCACGAGGTGTCGGACATCATCGCGGGCTTCAAGCCGATCGAGCAGCTCTCGCGGCGTCAGGCTGAGGAGGCGGCCGACGGCTCTCTGGCCATGCGGTCGGCGGTCTACAACACGGGCTTGGCCGGCAAGATCGACCCCAAGACGGGCCGGGCGAGTGGCGGCATCCTCAGCTTCGCCTACAATAACCACCAGGAGGACTACGAGAGGGCCAGTCGGCGCATCGGCGACATCGACGCGCTGGACGCCGCCGAGGCTAAGGGCGCCCGCAGCAACCAAGGCGTCGACCTGTCCAAGCCCGGCAAGGCCAAGACGGTCACCGACCAGACGGAGACCTTCGACAAGTCGGCGAAGGACGCCTACGAGTCAGCGCTGAAGGCGCTCGCCACGGCCACGGCGGCGCTGACCGGCGACATCGAGGCGCGCGCCGAACTGGAGAAGCAGGCGGTGGACGCCGACCTCTCCAAGAAGTTGACGGACCTCGACAAGCAGGAAGCGGACATCCGGAAGGCGAAGCTCGACAGCCACAAGCGCGAGCAGATCGCCCTCATCGAGAAGGCGAAGGTCGAAGAGCAGAACGCGGCCGCCGCCAAGAGGGAGAAGATCGACCGCGACGCCGCTCAGGCGCTTCGGGAGCGCGAGCTACAGGATGCGCGCGACGCAGACGCGCTGACAGCTAGCGCCAGGACCGCCAAGGCCGCCGTCACGCCGGGCGCTCAGGGCCGCGCAGATGCCGAGCTCCAGAACTTCCGCGACCAGCAGGCCAACGACTACCAAGCGCAAGCGGCTGCCCTGGACAAGCGCTCGGCTGCGAATGGCGGCGATCTCTCGCAGTCGCAGATCGACGCCATTCTCGCGCAGCTGAGGGCGACGCAGCGGGACAAATTGATCGCCGAGCGCGACTCCGCCATCCGCGGCGCGAACCCGCTTTACGCGCTCGGCCATCCCCTCGACAGCCTTGGAGACGATCTCCAGTCGGCCGAGGCGAACGGGGTGAAGGCGCTCGGCGATGGCCTCCAAGGCCTCATTACGGGCACGAAGGACGTCAAGACGGCCTTTCACGACATGGCCATGTCGATCATCAACGACCTGCTGCAGATCGCCATCAAGCGGGAGATCGAGGCGCCGCTGGCGAACCTTCTGTTCGGCGGATCGGTGGGCAACATCGCGGCCACGGGCGGCACGGGCGTCATCGGCAACCTGCTTGGCGGCTTCCTCCACTTTGCGGACGGCGGCCCCGTCCCGGGAAGTGGGTTGGGCGACAAGGTGCCCGCCTTCCTTACCCCCGGTGAGTTCGTGCTCAGCCACGACATGCTCGCCAACCTGCGGACGTTCACGCCTTCGCGCGGATCGTCCGGCGGCGCGACTGTCCTGAACTTCGATCTGCGGGGGGCGGTGACCTCCGACGCCCACCTCGCCGAGATGCACGCGATCGCCGCGCGCTACGCCGGTGCGGTGTCCGCGCAGACCAGCGGCGCCCTGGCTCGCCAGGCGAAGGCGCAGCGCCAAGCCTTTGTGCCGTAGGGCCCCATGGTCGACATCGTCCCTCTTCCGACCACCCCGGCGCCTGCGGATGTGACCTTCACGCCGGTGTCGTTCGCCACCGACATGACCGGCCCGCTCGGCGGCCCGACGCAGCGGGTTCTCAGGGGAGGGGACCGCTTCCGGCTTGAGCTCGGATGGGGCCCGCTCGCCTACGACGACGCTCGGGTGTTCCTGGCGCGGCTCATGCGCGCTGCTGCGTCACCCTTGGCGGTCGAGTTCCCGCAGCGGGGGCTCAAGCCTGCCTCGCCTGGCGCATTGGTCGTCGCGACCGGCTCGACGCCGAACACGCTGGCGGTGTCGGGGGGCACGCCGGGCTTCCCGCTGAAGGAAGGGCAGTTCTTCCACCTCGCCAGTGGCGGGCGACGGTGGATTCACCAGCTTCAACAGGACGTCACGCTTGACGGGTCGGGGGCGGCCGCCCTGCCGATCAACCCTCTCCTAAGGGTGGCGCCGGCAGTGGGCGACGCGACCGAGTGGGTTCATCCGATCCTTGAGGGCTTCGTCGACCAAGGCTGGACGTGGAACCTACAGATGATGGTCCGTGTCGGGCTGAAGTTCTCCATCACTGAGGACCGCTGACGTGGGCTCCTATCCCTCCGCCATGCAGGCGCGCGCCGGGAACCCGGCTCGCCGCCTGTTCAACGCCGTTCAGATCGACCTGCCGGCCAGCGGCATGCTCCCGGCGCAGACCATCCGGCTCTTGGACTTCTCCGGGGTCCTCATCTTCCTCGGCGCGGCGTGGGTCGGCCAAGACGGCGACTATGGCTCCTGGCGCGGCTCGGAAGACCTGGAGGAGGCGCTGTCCACTCAGTCGCCGAAGGTCTCGATCACGCTCTCGCCGTTGAGCGACTCGGCGCAGCAG
>JASLDZ010000253.1 GCA_030151985.1 Caulobacteraceae bacterium
CGCACCTTGGCGGCGAGGAAGGTGGAGAGCGGGAACTTCGAGCCGCCCCAGCTGGGGATCTTCGGCTCGCGGTCGACGGCGTGGCTGACCAGGGCGTCCATGCCGCGGATGCCGAGGTACTTCCACACCTCGCCGCCGAACAGGAAGGTGTCGCCGGGGGTGAGCTGCTCGAAGTACCACTCCTCCGCCTCTCCCACCTTGCGGCCCGCCACGCCCTTCTTCTCGGAGGCAACGCGGATGTTGAGCGTGCCGGCGGCGACGATGGCGCCGACGTTCAGGCGGTGGCGCTGGGCGACCGCGCCGTTCCTCACCCGCCAGAGCCCGTCCTGCGGGTTCTTCACGATGCGGGCGAACTTCTCGTAGGTGCGAAGCGCGTAGCCGCCGGTGGCGACGAAATCGACCACCGTCTCCCAGTCCTCCCACGACAGCTCCCGGTAGGCGCCGGCGGACGTGACCTCCTCGTACAGCTTCACGGCGTCGAAGGGCTCCGAGCACGCGACGCCCATCACGTGCTGCGCCAGCGAGTCGAGCGTGCCTGAGTGGAACGGCTCGCCGTCCAGCGCGCCCTCGGCCACCGCCTCGCGGGCGGCGAAGCACTCCAGCACCTCGAACCGGTTGGCGGGGACGAAGAGGGCGCGGCTCGGCTCGTCCATGCGGTGGTTGGCGCGGCCGATGCGCTGCACCATGCGCGAGCAGCCCTTGGGCGCCGACAGCTGGATCACGAGGTCCACGTCGCCCCAGTCGATCCCGAGGTCGAGCGTCGAGGTGCAGACCACCGCCTTCAGGTCGCCGCGCGCCATGGCGGCCTCGACCTTGCGGCGCTGCTCGGCGGCCATGCTGCCGTGGTGCAGCGCGATGGCGAGGTTCTTGTCGTTGATCTCCCACAGCTTCTGGAAGGCGAACTCCGCCTGCCAGCGGGTGTTGACGAACACCAGCGCGGTCTTGGCCGTCTCGATCGCGGCGTAGACGTCGACCATCGCGTGCTCGGCGTGGTGCCCGCTCCAGGGCGCGTGTCCGCCTGGGATCATGACGTCGAGGATGGGCGCCGCCCCGCCCTGGCCCAGCACGAGGGTGACGGGCTCCGGCGTGGGATGCGGGGCCAGCCAATCGATCAGCTTCTGCGGGTCGTCGACGGTGGCGCTGAGCCCGACGCGGCGCAGCCCCGGCGCGAAGCTCGACAGCCGCGCCAGCGCCAGGTTCAGGAGGTCGCCCCGCTTGCTGGCGTGCAGCACGTGGATCTCGTCCAGCACGACTCGCTGCAGCCCCGCGAAATACTCGCGCGCGCCCTCCCAGGCGCAGAACAGGGCGAGCTGTTCCGGCGTGGTGAGCAGGATGTCGGGCGGGTGCAGCCTCTGGCGCTGGCGCTTGGCGACGCTGGTGTCCCCCGAGCGGCTCTCGATCGAGACGGGCAGGCCCATCTCCCGCACCGGCGCCTCGAGGTTGCGCGCCACGTCCACCGCCAGCGCCTTCAGGGGCGAGATGTAGAGGGTGTGCATGCCGCCCCCTCCGTTTCCGGCGGGCGCGTTGCGGGGCGCCCGCTCGCTGAGCTCGATCAGGCTGGGCAGGAAGCCCGCGAGCGTCTTGCCGCCCCCCGTCGGCGCGATCAGGAGCGCGTGCTCGCCCCGCCGCGCGGCTTCGACCATGCCGAGCTGGTGCGCGCGCGCCGTCCACCCGCGGCTTGCAAACCACTCGGCGAAACGGGGCGGAAGGAGGGAAGGGGGCGCGGTCGCGTCCATCGCCCGCCAACATGGGGCGCCCGGCCTCCCAGCGCACGGGTGACAAGCGCGCACGGCCAGTCCACGGTGAACGCCGGTAACCCGAGGCGTCCGTCAGATGCGCCCGGCCTGGAGGAGCGTTGCATGGCCGATCACGTCCGCGAGCCGCCGGGTCTGGCGATCCCCCTGGGCGACGCGATGGAGCAGGCGCTCAGCCCCGCCGTCACCGCTCCAGCCGCCACCCGACTCACGCGCAGCGGCGTGGCCTGGGCCCTCTACGAAGGGGGACGCACGCCCTACGTGCTCCTCGTCACCATCTACGTCTTCATGCCCTATTTCGCGACCGTGATGGTCGGGAACGCGGTGCAGGGACAGGCGCTGGTCGCGCGCATCACCACGATCTACGGGCTGTGCGTCGCCTGCACCGCGCCCTTCCTCGGCGCGATGGTCGACCGGCTGGGACCGCGCAAGCCGCTGCTGGCGGCCGTCACCGCGGCCTTCATCGCCCTGGCGTTCGCCCTCTGGTGGGCCAAGCCCGACCACACGGGGCTGTCGGTGACGGCGGTGGCGGTGATGGTCGGTGCGATCGGGATCCTGTTCTCCTACACCGAGGTCTTGCACAACGCGCTCCTGCCCCACGCCGTGCCGCCGCAGCTGACGTCCAACGCCTCGGGGCTGGGGCTGGCGTTGGGGAACGCGACCTCGGTGATCCTGCTGGTCACGGTGCTGTGGTGCTTCGCCCTGCCGGGGCGGATGCACCTGCCGGGTCTGTCGGACCACCCCCTGTTCGGGCTGAGCGCCGCGGCGCACGAGCCTGACCGCATCGTGGCGCCGATCCACGCGGTGGTGTTCGCGCTGCTCGCCGCCCCCCTGTTCCTGATCACCCGCGACGCGCCCAAGGGGCTGGGCGGCGGCCTCTCCGCGAGCCTGGGCGCGCTCTGGAGCACGCTGAAGGGGCTGCGGCGCGAGCGCGACATGGCGACCTTCCTGGGCGCGCGCATGCTCTACACCGACGGGATGACGGCGATCCTGATCTTCAGCGGGGTCTACGCCGCGGGCGTGATGCACTGGAAGACGCTCGACCTCCTGGCGCTCGGCATCATGATGAGCTTCGCCGCGGCGATCGGCGGCCTTCTCGCGGCCCGCCTGGACCGGGCGTTCGGCCCCAAGCGCGCGATCATGATCGAGATCGCGACGGTGATCGTCTGCGAGGTGCTGCTCCTGGGCCTCGCGCCCGACCGCATCTTCTACATGCCCTACGCGAGCCACGGCCCCGTTTGGGGCGGACCGGTGTTCAAGACCGCGCCCGAGCTGCTCTTCCTGGCGCTGGGCATGATCAACGCGCTGGGCGTCTGCGGCTCCTACGCCTCCAGCCGGGTGCTGCTGACCAAGCTGACGACGCCGGAGCGGGTGGGCTCCTACTTCGGCCTCTACGGCCTGTCGGGCAACGTGACGCTGTGGGTCGGGTCGTTGCTCATCACCCTGTTCACCGCCGCGCTGAAGACGCAGCAGGCCGGGTTCATCCCGATCGCGCTGCTGCTGCTCGTGGGGCTGGCGGGCCTGGCGTTCGTCGATCCCGCGCGGGCCAGGCGCGGGTTCGCCTCAGCCGCATGAGGTCTGGGCGGGCGAGGTACGGGTCACCGCGCCGTAGCGGGGGCGCAGGTAGGACGAGCGGTTGAAGGTGATGCCGCTCGGCAGGATGTAGCCGACCGGAGAGGTGAACTGGTACTGCGACTCCGACAGGATCACCGTCTCGCCGGGGGCGGTGACAAGGCCGGCCGGGAGGGCCGGCGGGGTGGCGCAATCGGCGTATTTCGTCAGCCCCGAGCCGTAGCTCCAATCCACCTTGGGCAGCCCCTTGGAATTACCCGTCACGCTCGACACGCGCAGCTTCAGCGGCGTGGTGTTGAGCGGCGCCATGATGTCTGCGGAGGCGGCGAACATGTCGTCCGCGTCGGCCTGTGCGATGTTCGGGAGCTGCGCGGCCAGGTCGCCCAGGCTGGCGGTGGCGTGGCTGACGCGCCGCTCGGCCAGGAGGCCCTGTCCCAGCTCCGAGATCCCGAAGAACATCAGGATCATGATCGGCGCGATCAGCGCGAACTCCAGCGCCGCGACGCCGCGGCGGTCGCGCAGGCGGGCCAGGAGGAGGGAGCGTGCGGCGCGCATGGCGGGCTCAGGAGTAGGGTTCGTTGCGGAAGGCGGTGGTCGAGGTGATCAGCGCCACGTTGTTCGGCAGCCGGCCCAGCGAGCTCGACAGCACCGGCGTGATCAGCTGCCATTTGTAGAAGCTGCGCACGACCACGATGCTGTGCGCCGCGCCGGTCGAGAAGGTCAGCTTGGTGGCGTCCAACGCGCCGCCGGCCGCCGGGTCGGGCGTCGCCGGGTTGGCGAAGCTGGCGAAGGTGCGCACGTCGACGTTGAGGTTGTCGTGGCACATCTGGGTGGGAATCCAGCCGATGTTGCCGCACACGATGTTGGCGAAATCGTCCGCCGTCATGACATGCGGCGTCGGATTGGTGGTGCTGGTGTAGGTGGCGTTGTTGTTCTCGCCCGTGCGGATCTGGCGAGAAGCCATCTGCGTCGCGTTGTCCAGCGACGTCGAGACCATGTAGACCATCCCGAGTTCCAGGATGCACAGGATCATGAAGAAGAACGGCGCCGCGATCAGCGCGAACTCGAGCGCGGTCGCGCCCGAGGCGTTCCTGAGGAACGGCCTGGCCGACCTCTTTCGCTTGCCGCAAAGCCCGAGCATCCCGCCCTCGTCTGGAGCCTGTAGCTCCCGGACGTAGCAGATCGGTCCTAAGTCTTCGTTTAGGAGGGGCGGCCGCCGCCGACCGCCGCGGTCGCAGCCCCGCTCGCCGCGCCGACCACCGCGCCGCCCAGCACGTTGGCCACCACGTTGCCGGGACTGGCGGGAGCGTCGGTTCCGCCGTGCGCCGCGCTCGCGGCGGTGGCGGCCGAGGGGGTGCAGGTGGGGTCGCACGACATGTCGGCCCGCTGCAGCGCGCCGCGGTGGATCACCACGTGCGCGCCCGGCTCGCTCACCACGCGGATGTCGCCCGCGAAGACGGTGCGGCCGAGGGGATCGACCACGGTCACGTCGGTGGAGCCGGGCCCGCGCCCGCTCACGAAGACGGTGCGGCTGTCCACCACCGTCACGTCCGCGACGGTCGGGTTGCCCACGACCACCGACCCGGCGGGACCGGCGAGCGGCAGCTTGACGTTGTGGTCGACCGCGACCGTCACGGCGGCCGCGGCGGCGGGACCGGCGAACGCGGCCGTGGCGAGGACGGCGACGAGGGCGCTGCGGATCGGACGGCGCATGGAGGGCGGTTCCTGACGAAGGTCGCGCCAGCCTGCCGACGTATCCCTAACAAACCTTCAAGGACGGCGCGGCTCCGCCACCCTCCAGGCGACGCGTCGAGACGCTATAGAGTCTGCGAGTTGCTTGGAGCGGGTCCAAGTGCAAATCATGGTTTACAGTAGTTCATCTTCTTTACTTCAAATCCCTTGGTTTCGTTTCACCCGATGTTAAGGCCCATGCCCGATAGTCCATTCGTGTTCGGGGGACGAAGCGAGCGAAACGGCTCGACGGATCGTCCGCTTTTTTCCAACGGAGAGCCACCATGACCAAGTTCGTTTCGCGCTTCGCCAAGGACGAGTCCGGCGCCACGGCCATCGAGTACGGCCTCATCGCCGCGCTCATCGCCGTCGTGATCATCGCGACCGTGCAGACCGTCGGCACCAACCTGAAGGGCACCTTCGCGAAGGCCGCCAACGCCGCCAACGGCCAGTCCTAACCGACTGAGGATCAAGACCGGCGTGGAGCGCTTGCGTTCCACGCCGGAGTCTTCCGGGGCCGCGACGCTTCTCGGCGTCGCGGCCCTTTCCTTTCGAGGCCGCGGGGGCGCATCCATGACATCGACCGGCACGCCGTCGCTCGCAGGAGCCGCGATCCTCGCCGCCCTGCGCCGCTTCGCCCACGATTCCCGCGGCGCGACCGCCGTGGAGTACGGGCTCCTCGTCGCCTGTCTGGCGCTCCTGATCCTGGGCGCGGTCTCCGCCACCGGGACCAACATCGCCGGGGTGATGAACAAGCTCTCCAACGCGCTGAAGTAGAGGCCGGGGCCGGCCCTTCGCCGCCGCAACGCTTCCTTCAGCATGAGCGGGCACAGTCCGAGGCAGAGCCCGCCGTCATAGAGCGACCCGCCCATGCCCGCCCAACTGGCCTTCGTCGTCGTCGCCCTCTTCCCCGCGCTGGTGATCCTGGCGGGGGCGCGCGACGCCACGACCATGACCATCCCCAACCGCCTCAACATGGTCGCCGCCGCCGCCTTCCTGCCGGCGGCCCTGGTCGTGGGCCTGCCGCTGCCGGCGCTCGGCATGGCGCTGGGGCTGGGGGCGGCCGCGCTCGTGATCGGGATGGTGATGTTCGCGCTGAACTGGATTGGGGGAGGGGACGCCAAGCTGTTCGCCGCCTGCGGCCTGTGGCTGGGCGGCGCCGCGACGCTGCCCTTCCTGATGTGGACCGCGCTAGCGGGGGGCGCGCTGGCGCTGGCGCTCCTGTGGGGCCGCCAGGCGGCGCAGATGATGCCGGTCGCGGGGCCCTCCTGGCTGAAGCGCCTGCTCACCGACGGGGAGGGGGTGCCCTACGGCGTGGCGATCGCCGCCGGCGCGCTGATCGCCTTCCCCGAGAGCCCGGTGGTGCGCGCCCTGCACGTCTGAGCCGCCCCGGATCCCGTGTCCGCAGGGTCCGCACGCGCTTAGCCCGCCGTTAACCGACCCGGCCCCAAGGTCGCCACGATTGGAAGACGGCGAGGTCGCGTCCCGCGCCCCGTCGACGCCAGGGGGAGCCTCATGGGCACGGGCCGAGTCCGCCTCTACGCAATCCTGGGAGCCGCGCTGGTCGTCGCCCTGGGCCTGGCCTTCGTGGCGCGCACCGCCGCGACGCCGCGGCCGGTCAAGATCGTCGCCGCCCCCGTCGCCGCGCCGCAGGTGCAGGTGCTGGTCGCCCGCCGCGACCTCTCGGTGGGCGAGCGCGTCGATCCCGCCGCGCTGGGCTGGCAGCCCTGGCCCGCGGCCAACGTCAACGCCGCCTATATCACCGACGGCGCCCCGGTCACGGTCGGCACGGACTCCAAGGCCAAGCTCGCTGCGGTGGCCGACAAGGCCATCGGCGCCGCCAAGACCGCGGTGATCGGCCCCGACGCCAAGCTCGCCTCCTACAACGGCGCGGTGGTGCGCGAGCACATCGCGCTCGGCGAGCCGGTGATCGAGTCCAAGCTCGTGCGCGCTGGCGCTGGCGGGGTGATGGCGGTGACGCTGCAGCCCGGCATGCGCGCCATGTCCATCCCGCTGACGCCTGAGACCGCAGCCGGCGGCTTCATCCTGCCCGGCGACCATGTGGACGTGGTGCAGATCCGGCGCGCGGACGGGGTCATCAACTCCTCGACGGTGATGCGCAACGTCCGCGTGCTGGCCATCGACCAGAACCTCAGCTCCACCCCGCCCAAGGGCGCGGCCACCCAGGTCGGCGCCACCGCCACCCTCGAGCTCGCGCCCGTGCAGGCGGAGGACATGGTGCTGGCCAAGGCGCAGGGCGACCTGACGCTGGTGCTTCGCTCCTACGCCGACGCGGCCGGCCCGACCAACACCGGCCTGATCACCCGCGCCTCGGAGACGCCGCCGGTGGTGCGCGTCTTCCGCAACGGCTCCTCGACCGACGTGAAGGTGGCCCGATGAGCCAGCGCCTGCGCCAGACCCTCAGCCGGGCCGCCGCCCTCGCGGCGCTGGCGAGCCTTGGGGCCGGACCGGCGGTCCAGGCCGCCGCTCCGCCCGCGGCCGCCGACGCGCAGCTGGCGGGACGGCCGTTCCCGCGCTCGACGCTGCAGCCCTCGCGCACGACCTCGCCGGCCCCGCCGCCCGTGGCGATCGACCGCGCGCCCTATGCGCCCTCCATCACCGGCGCGCCCGAGGCCGAGGCGGACGGCGGACGCGTGGTGCATGTGGGCACCGGCTCCGGCGCCTCGCGCACCCTGGCGATCCCGCGCGGCAAGTCGGCGACGGTGGAGCTGCCGGTGGACGCGGGCGACGTGCTCGTCTCCGACCCGAAGATCGCCGACGTGGTGCTCTCCACGCCGCGCCGCATCCAGATCATGGGCCTGCAGTCCGGCCAGACCGACGCGCAGTTCGTGGACGGCATGGGCCGGCGCATCCTGCACCTCGACATCCGCGTCGACCAGGACGCGGGCGCCGCGGCGCAGACGATCGCCAGCCTCCTGCCCGGCACGCGGGTGAAGGTCTCCTCGGCCAACGGCAACCTGATCCTGTCGGGCGAAGCGGCCAACGCCAGCGAGGCCGACCGCGCCATGCGCCTGGCCTCCAGCTTCGTCACCGCGCCCAACACGGTCGTGAACCTCATCAACGTCGCCGGCGGCGAGCAGGTGATGCTAAAGGTCAAGATCGTCGAGGTGAACCGGACGGTCTTGAAACAGCTCGGGTTCGACCTGGGCGCGGTCACCGGCCAGCTCGGTATGCCGCAGTACTCGTTCCTGAAGTCCCCGACCTACGGCGTGAACGGCAGCTACCTCGGCACGCTGAACGGCGGGTACGCGGTCAACACGACGAGCCAGCCGACATCCGCCTATGCTGGCTTGGCCAACATCCCCGGTCTCTCTCAGGTGGCTGGCCTGCTACAGGGCGCTTCGGCCGTCGGCATCCCGACGGCGAGCATCGGCCAATACATCTCCTCGTTCCTGACCGGCCTGGGGACCACGCTCACTCCGGCGCAGAGCACCTACGCTTCCAACTACGTCGCCGGCGTGCTGGCCAGCACCAGCACGCAGATTACGCCCAACGTGCTCGTCAACGGCGTCCCGACCGCTGGAGCTCCCTATACCGCGACCGCGTCTCTCGTCGGGATCACGACGAGCAACGTCGGCCAACTGGAACGGGACTTCATCAACGGCACGGGCAATCTCACCAACGAGCAACGCCTCTACCTGAACGCCTTCAACACGAACTTGGCGCAGAGCTACAACGCGGCGAACCAATACAGCTTGGGCGGCGCGCAAAGCTCCACCTACGTCGACCGTTCCAACCCGGCGAATCCCATCCAGACCGGCCGCGCGGGTTCGCCCGGGCTGAACCAGGCCAACGGGATGATCCAGGCGTTCGAGCGCGTGGGCCTCGTGCGCACGCTAGCGGAGCCGAACCTCACGGCGGTCTCGGGCGAGTCCGGCCACTTCCTGGTCGGGGGCGAGTTCCCGGTGCCCACCAGTCAGGACACCGAGGGACGGGTCTCGATCAGCTTCAAGCCCTACGGCGTGGGCCTCGGCTACACGCCGGTGGTTCTGAGTTCAGGACGGATTTCGCTGAAGATCTCGACCGAGGTGTCCGAGCTGACCAACGTCGGCGGCTTCACCCTGAACACCAGCACCTCGACCAACGGCACCGCGGTGAGCGGCCCCTCGCTGGTCGTGCCCGGCCTGAACGTGCGCCGCGCCGAGACGACGGTCGAGCTGCCCTCCGGCGGCGCGCTGATGATCGCGGGTCTTGTGCAGTCCCAGACCAAGGAGACGCTCGACTCGCTGCCGGGCCTCATGCAGCTGCCAATCCTTGGGTCGCTTCTTCGGAGCCGAGACTTCCAGAACAACGAGACCGAACTGGTCATCATCGTGACGCCGTACCTTGTGAAGGCGGTGCGCCCCGACGAGTTGGCCACCCCCGCCGACGGCTTGAAGATCGCCTCCGACGTCGAGACGAACCTCCTCGGACGGCTCAATACCGGGTTCGGCAAGACCGCGCCTGCGCCCACCGACAAAACCTATCAGGGACCTTTCGGCTATGTGGTCGACTAAGTCAGCCCGCTCCGCGTCCGCGCTCATGGTCCTGGCGACGCTCCTGGCCGGATGCGCCGCTTCCGGCCGCGTCGGACCTCGTGGCGCCCTGCCCGAGGTGCCGAACGCGCCCACCCCGCTCGACCAGTACGCCATCAAGGTCGCACCGCAGGACGAGCAGGTGGCGCTCGCGCCTCACGCCTACGGCCTATCGGAGGCGCAGCGCGCCGCGCTGACGGAGTTCGCGCGCGGCTGGCGCCAAGCCGGGACGGAGGTGGTTACGGTCGAGGCGCCCGCCCTCGCCAGCTGCGGCTGCGACCCCCACGCGACCGCCCGCGCGGCCGCCGCGGCCCTGCAGGGCCTGGGCGTGCCGCCCTCGCTCCTGAAGATCGCGGACTACGATCCCCAGGGACGGCCGAACGCGCCGGTGATCGCCCATTATTCCCGCTTCACGGCCTCCACCGACGACTGTTCGAAGCGGTGGAGCAATCTCGTCTCCACCGCCGACAACTCAGTCACTGCGCACTTCGCCTGCGCCACGACCCAGAACATCGCCGCCATGGTCGCCGACCCGCACGACTTCCTGCGCCCGGCGGCCGACTCGCCCGCCGACAACGGCCGCCGCGCGGTGGTGCTCGACAAGTATCGACAGGGCCAGATCACGTCCTCGGTGAAGGACGACCAGGCCAGCGGCACGGTTTCGCAGGCGGTGCACTGAACATGACGCGAGCCCAGCCCGCCCTCGAGGACTTCGAAGCCGGCTTCGACGCCGACGACGAGTTCGCCGTCTCTCCTCCCGACCCGTTCCGCGACCTGGAGGCCGCGGCCGAGCCCGCGAGCCCCGAGCTCCTGGCCGCGCTTCCCGTCGAACCCGTCTCCTCCGAGGAGCCGGAGGCGCCGCGCGACCCCTTTGCGGCCCTGGACGCCGATCCGTTCCGCGGCCTGCCGTCGCCGACCGAGCCCGTCCCCGCCGCCTTCACCGACGTGGAGCCGGAGGAGGGCCGCGGGCCGTCCCTCGCCGCCGCCGCTTTCCCGCCCTTCGAGGACGAGCCGCGCGACCACGCCGCCCCCGACGCCGAGCCCGCCGCGGTCCCCGCGCTGCTCACGGCGGAGGCCGAGGCCTTCATCGGCGGCGCCATGGTCCCGCGCATCGCGATCCACATCTACTGCGAGCGCCCCGAGACGGTGGAGATCGCCGAGAAGGCCGCCGCCGACCGGCGCCTGGCGCGCGCGACGACGGTGGTGCGCACGGGCGGCCTGGCCGCGGCGCTCGACGCCTACGGCGCGGCCATCACGCCGCCGCTCATCATCGTGGAGAGCAGCGAGCCGGCCGACACGCTGCTGGCCGGCCTCGACCGGCTGGCCGAGGCCTGCGACGCGGGCACCAAGGTGGTGGTCATCGGCCGCGCCAACGACATCGGCCTCTACCGCGCCCTGATGGCGCGGGGCGTCAGCGAGTATCTGGTGCCGCCGTTCGGCCCGCTGCAGCTGATCAAGGCGATCACCGACCTCTACTCGGACCCCGACACCGCCTTCGTGGGCCGCACCGTCGCCTTCGTGGGCGCCAAGGGCGGGGTGGGCGCCTCTACCCTGGCGCACAACTTCGCCTGGGCGATCAGCGAGCATGTGCACGCCCAGACCTGCGTGGTGGACTACGACCTGGCCTTCGGCACCGCCGGCCTGGACTTCAACCAGGACCCGTTGCAGGGCCTGCACGACGCCCTAGCGCAGCCCGACCGGGTGGACTCCACCCTGCTGGACCGGATGGCCGCCCGTTGCACCGAGCGCCTGAGCCTCTTCGCCGCCCCCGCCAGCCTGGACGAGGACTGGGACATCACCGCCGCCGCCTATGAGGAGGTGGGCCAGAAGCTGCGCTCCGCCGCGCCCTTCGTGGTGCTCGACCTGCCGCACCTGTGGTCGGCCTGGATGCGCGCCACCCTGATGGCC
>JASLDZ010000258.1 GCA_030151985.1 Caulobacteraceae bacterium
GAGGACGACTCGGCGGCGGGCTACGACGGGCCATCCGGCGAGGAGGCCTACCGCGAGGGCGAGGTCGAGCCCGACCGCCGCCGCTCGCGCGACACCGTCGACGACGGCTCGGCCGCGCCGTTCGAGGGCCCCGCCGGCGACGAGGGATACGCTGAGGAGACGCGCCGCGCCTCCCCCGCCCGGGCGCCCGCGTGAGCGCAGTGGCGGACGACGAGGCCGAGCTGGAAGGTTCGCGCGCGCCGCTCCTGTCGCACCTGGTCGAGCTGCGCGGCCGGCTGATCGTGTGCGTGGCGGCGCTGGTCGTCGGCTTCCTGGTCTGCTTCGTCTTCGCCGACCGGATCTACCTGTTCCTGATGCGGCCCTACCAGGTGGCGAGCGCGCTGCTGGCCGAGGTGCACGCCAAGCACGGCCCCTTCGACCTGATCCTGGCCATGACCGGCAACCGCGCGGTGACCAAGCTGCAGCCGGTGCAGTTCGTCTACACCGGCCCGCTGGAGTTCTTCTTCACCAAGATGAAGGTCGCGGCGTTCGGGGCGGTGGTGGTCACCTTCCCGGTGCTGGCCTGGCAGCTCTACCGCTTCGTGGCGCCCGGGCTGTACCGGCGCGAGCGCGCGGCCTTCTTCCCGTTCCTGGTGGCCTCGCCGGTGCTGTTCACCATGGGCGCGGCGCTGGTCTACTACGTGATGCTGCCGTTCGTGCTGTGGTTCGCGCTCAGCCAGCAGATCTCCACCGCCGAGGTGAAGGTGTCGCTGCTGCCCAAGGTGGCGGACTACCTGGAGCTCGTCACCAAGCTGCTGCTGGCGTTCGGGCTGTGCTTCCAGCTGCCGGTGGTGCTGAGCCTGGCGGGGCTGGCGGGGCTGGTGGGGTCGAAGCAGCTCGGGAGCTTCCGGCGCTACGCCATCGTGGCGATCGTGTTCGTGGCCGCGCTGGTGACGCCGCCCGACCCGATCAGCCAGTGCCTGCTCGCGATCCCGATCTACGCGCTCTACGAGGCCTCGATCTGGTGCGTGAAGCTGATCGAGCTGCGGCGGAAGAAGGACGAGGCGGCGGGGTAGGGCGCCACCCCTCCCTCCCCCTCGAGGGGAGGGTGGCGCGAGCATAGCGAGCGTCGGGTGGGGCCTCAGAGCGAAGCGTAAGGGCCGCCGAACTCCAACCGTGTCGATGACCTCTCTTACGCTTCGCTCTCGTTCCCCCATCCGTCTCTCGCTTCGCTCGCGACACCCTCCCCTCAAGGGGGAGGGAGAAGTTGGCGGTTGGCCTCGGCGGCGGCGCGTCCTAGACAGGCCCGCCTCCCACCGCAGCGATCCCCCATGCACGACGTCCGGGCCATCCGAGAGGCCCCCGAAACCTACATCGACGGCTGGGCGCGGCGGGGCGTGGCGTCGTCGGCCGACGTGGTGCGCGACATCCTGAAGTCCGACGCCGACCTGCGCGCCGCGCAGACGCGCCTCCAGGCCGCGCAGGGCCGCCGCAACGACGCCTCCAAGCTGATCGGCGCCGCCAAGGCGAAGAAGGACGAGGCGCGGGCGTCCGAACTGATGGCCGAGGTCGAGGGGCTGAAGGGCGAGATCGCCTCGGCCCTGGAGCAGGAGCGCACCGTCGGCCAGGCGCTGAAGGACGTGCTCGCGGCGCTGCCGAACCTCGCCGCCGCGGACGTGCCGGAGGGCGAGGACGAGGCGGGCAACGTCGAGGTCAAGCGCTGGGGCGACCCGGCGTCGCTCCCCGCCGCGCGGCTGAACGCACCCAAGGACCACGCCACCCTCGGCGAGGCCATGGGCCTGATGGACTTCGAGCGCGCCGCCCGCATGTCCGGCGCCCGCTTCGTCGCGCTGAAGGGCGGCCTGGCCCGGCTGGAGCGCGCGCTCGGCCAGTTCATGCTCGACCTGCAGACGGGGGAGGGGGGCTACACCGAGGTCAGCCCGCCGCTGCTGGTGCGGGACGAGGCGGCTCATGGGACCGGGCAACTGCCCAAATTTGAAGGCGACTTGTTTTTTGCTAGCCGGCTTGTTGAGTTGAAGCCCGGCACGTCACTTCCTCAGAACAGTGGCCTTTTCTTCAATCGTGCTCCGGACGCCGACGTCTGGCAGGATGGGACGGGACAACTAACCGTCACGATCAGCCCGGAAGGCTCTAAGCTGGTTGAAGAGCGCCACTGGCTCATCCCCACCGCCGAAGTCTCCCTCACCAACCTCGTGCGCGAGGAGATCACGCCGGAGGAGCAGCTTCCGCTGCGCATGACCGCGCTCACCCCCAGCTTCCGGTCGGAGGCGGGGGCGTCGGGGCGGGATACGCGGGGGATGATCCGGCAGCACCAGTTCTACAAGGTGGAGCTGGTCTCGATCACCACGCCCGACCAGTCCGACGCCGAGCACGAGCGCATGACCGCCTGCGCCGAGCGCGTGCTGGAGGCGCTGGGGCTGCCCTATCGCCGCATGCTGCTGTGCGCCGGCGACATGGGGTTCAGCGCGCGCAAGACCTACGACCTGGAGGTCTGGCTGCCGTCTGAAGATTCGGGTCGGGGCGGCTACCGCGAGATCAGCTCCTGCTCCAACTGCGGCGACTTCCAGGCCCGGCGCATGGACGCGCGCTGCAAGGCGGCGGGGGAGAAGGGGACGCGGTACGTGCACACGCTGAACGGCTCGGGGCTCGCCGTCGGGCGCACGCTGGTGGCGGTGATGGAGAACTACCAGCAGCCCGACGGGAGCGTGGCCGTGCCCGAGGCGCTCGTGCCGTACATGGGTGGGGTCACGACGATCGGGGGTGCGGCGTGACCGCCACAAGCTTCCGCTCATCCCCGCGCATGCGGGGACCCAGGCTTGCTTTGCTGCCTACCGATCTCGCGAACCCTACCGTCCTCAAGACAGCCTGGGTCCCCGCATGCGCGGGGATGAGCGGAGTTCAATGAGAATCCTCCTCACCAACGACGACGGCTTCCACGCGGAGGGATTCGAGTCCCTCCGCAAGATCGCCGCCGCCCTCTCCGACGACGTCTGGGTCGTGGCGCCCGAGGTGGAGGTCTCCGGCGCGTCCCGAGCGCTCACCCTCTCCCAGCCTATCCGCGTGCAGAAGAAGGGGCCGCGCGAGTGGATGGTGGCGGGCACGCCCACCGACTGCGTGCTGCTCGGCATCCAGGACCTGATGCCCTCGCCGCCCGACCTCGTGCTCTCCGGCGTCAACCGCGGGCAGAACCTGGCGGAGGACGTGACCTTCTCCGGCACCGTCTCCGGCGCGCTGCAGGGGATGGCGATGGGGGTGAGGTCGATCGCGCTCAGCCAGGCGATGCTGAAGTTCCACGACGACCTGCCGGCGCTGTTCCACACCGCCGAGCACCACGCGCCCGGCCTGATCGCGCGCCTGCTGGAGGCCGGCTGGCCCGACGGCGTGGTCATCAACGTCAACTTCCCCGACGCCGAGCCGGGGGACGTGCACGAGGTGGAGGTGACGCGGCAGGGCAGCCGGGATCAGCTCCACACCTACGTCGAGAAGCGCACCGACCTGCGCGGGCGCGACTACTACTGGATGGGTTTCCAGGGGAAGGCGTCCAAGCCGCCGGAAGGGACGGACCTGCACGCGATATACTCCGGCAAGATCAGCGTCACGCCGCTGCACGTGGACCTGACGCATCGCGTGGCTATGCACGACCTGAAGGGCGCGGTCGGCGGAGCGGTCCCCAAGCTGCAGGCGGCGGAGTGAGGACTCTGTCACTCGCCCCCTCAGACCGTCGCTTCGCTCCGGCCAGCTCCCCCGCGCGCGGGGGAGCTCTGATGACGAAGCGCTTGTCTTTCAGACCTCCCCTGCGGAGCGGGGGAGGTGGCGCGAGCGAAGCGAGAGCCGGAGGGGGCTACGCGGCTTAATGGCCAAGCCTCCGTCAAAGACAGGGGAGTCCGGCCCCGACCCGCGCCTCGCGGCGCTGGTGATGTCGTTGCGCTCGAACGGCGTCACCGAGCCCAAGGTGCTGGCGGCGATCGAGAAGACGCCGCGCGACCTCTTCGTGCCCGACCTGTTTCAGGAACGCTCGTGGGAGGATTCGGCGCTCCCCATCGCCTGCGGCCAGACCATCAGCCAGCCGCTGATCGTCGGCCAGATGACCCAGGCGCTGTCGCTGGAGGGGCGCCACCGCGTGCTCGAGATCGGCACCGGCTCCGGCTACCAGACCGCCGTGCTCGCGCGCCTGGTGCGCTACGTCTACACCGTGGAGCGCTATCGCACGCTGAAGGCGGAGGCCGAGGCGCGGCTGAAGGCGCTGGGCTTCCTCAACGTCATCACCCGCTTCGGCGACGGCGGCGAGGGCTGGCCCGACCAGGCGCCCTTCGACCGCGTGATCGTCACCGCCGCGGCGGCGGGGGAGCCGACCACGCTGCTCGAACAGCTCAAGCCCAAGGGCATCCTCGTGGCGCCCGTCGGCAAGGGGCCGGTGCAGGTGCTGCGGCGCTATGTGGGCGACGGGCACGGCGGCTTCGCCTGGGAGGACCTGTGCGAAGTGCGCTTCGTGCCGCTCCTGCCGGGGGTGGCGAAGGAGCCGGGCGCGGGCTAGATCGCGCAGACGTGAGGGCCGGGGGCGGCGACTCGGGATAGCTGACGGTCTTTCCTACCGCCAAGCTCGCCTGTCCCGGGTTTGCGACGACGACGGAGCGTCGATGCGCCTTCACCTTCTTCGCGCCGCCGCCGCGCTGGTCCTTCTCGCCGCGGGCGGCTGCGCCTTCGAGCCGCGCTACCCGATCGAGCCAGGCGCCGCGCCCGGCCGGGGCGTCGTGGTCGAGCAGCCGGCCTATCCGATCGACCCGCCCGCCGCCTCGCCCCGGGCCGCGGCCGACGAGTCGGGAGGGCTGGAGGCGCCGGTGCTGCTCTCCGCGGTGGACTACCGCGACGACACGCCGCTGTGGACGCCCGCCAGCACGCGCCACCCCTCGCTCCGCCACCGGCTGGAGGCGGACGCCGATGCCGACGCCGCGCCGCGCAAGTCGCGCCGCAAGGGCCACGCCGCCAAGGCGGACGAGGGCGACGCGGCCTCGTCCTCCGGCCCGACCGTGACGGTGGAGAAGGGCGACACCCTCTATTCCCTGGCCGGGCGCAACCACGCGACGGTGGAGGCGGTGGCCAAGCTGAACGGGCTGAAGCCGCCCTACGCCCTGACCCCCGGCCGCACGCTGAAGCTGCCGGCGCCCAAGACCTACACCGCGCGCAAGGGCGACACCGTCTCCGCCGTGGCCGACCGCTACGGCGTCAAGGAATCGCTGCTGCGCAAGGCCAACCCCGACCTCGCCGGCGACCGGCTGAAGCGGGGGACCAAGCTGGTGCTGCCCGCCGCCGCCAAGGACGGCGGGGCGGATGCGAACGCCGCGGGCGAGACCGCGGTCGCCGCCTCCGAGGCCGCTCCGCCCGACGCCAAGGCCTGCCCCCGGCATAAGGGCCGCAAGGCCTGCCTCGCCGCCGCCGCCAAGGCCGAGAAGGCCGCCGCGACCGAGGCCGCCGCGCCGGCCGAAGCCTCAGCCTTCGACCTCAAGGCCTGCCGCCGCCACAACAGCCGCCGCACCTGCGCCGCGCGGCGGAAAGCCGCCGAAGCCGCCCAGGAGACGGCCCAGAGCAAGCCGGCGGCGTCCCGCGAGGCCGCTCCCTTCGACGTCGCCGCCTGCCGCCGCCATCACACGCGTCGCTCGTGCGCCAAGCAGGAGAAGGCCGCGCAGGCCGCCGCCGAGGAGACGGCCGCCGCCTCGCGCAAGGCCGCCGGCGACCTCGCCTCGGCCCAGGCCGAGCTCAAGGCGTGCCGCCGCCGCCACCGCGCCCGCGCCTGCGCCGCCGAGGCCAGGGCGGTGAACGAGGCCAAGGCGTCCGCGCCGGCGCCCGCGAGCGACCGCAAGGCGGGGGACGCGGC
>JASLDZ010000308.1 GCA_030151985.1 Caulobacteraceae bacterium
CCCGCCCGCGGGGATGCACGGCGCGGCCTGCGGCGTGGTGACGGCCGCCCGCTCGGGCGGCAGAGCCTGGGTGCTGGCCGACGACACCGTGGCCGGTCGTTCGCCGCTCGGCTGGGCGCAGCGCGTGGCGGCGGCGGTGGAGCGCTCGGCCCCGCTCGGCCCCGTGGAGGTGGTCGCCGAGGCCAACCAGGGCGGCGAGATGGTGCGCACCGTGCTGAAGACCGCCGGCGTCTCCGCCCCCGTCCGCCTCGTGCACGCCACCGCGGGCAAAGCGGCCCGCGCCGAACCCGTGGCGCTCCTCTACGAACAGGCGCGGGTGGCGCACGCTCCGGGGATGGGCGCGCTGGAGGACCAGATGCTGCTGCTGACGGTCGGCGCTGAGGCCGCGCGGGGCGCGAGCCCCGACCGCGCGGACGCCGCGGTCTGGGCGCTCACCGCGCTGATGCTGGAGCGGAGGGGGGAGGGGCCGCGGGTTACGATGTTGTGAGAGCGGCGCGGGTGCGGAGACCCGCATGCGCAAGGCCGCCGCCGACCTGGAGTTCGAAACCGCCGCCCGTTTACGCGACGAGCTGAAGCGCCTGAAGCTCCTGGACCTGGAGTTCGCCAGCGAGTTGATGACCGCGGCGGGCGAGGCGGTGGACGATCAGGGGCCGGCGCGGATGCGCAAGGCGGCAGCGGCGGAGAGCGCGGACCGGTCAGGAAGGGGCGGGGGCGGCGGCAATCGAGTGGCAATAGCTCCATAAGCTGTAGCCCTTGACCGGCAGTCATAGCCTCAGCTATCGGCTCCGTCCCCGTTCTGCAGCTCGGTTCCGCTCAACGTTCCCGTCACGGCGATATTTCCCACTCTCTCTCCGAAGACGTTTTTTAACGTTTGAAGAACTTTGACATCTCCGCGCACGAAGTCAAATACCGGCCAGGAAAAGTATGCATCAGGAGTTAGCAGGTCTGATTCTTTCAGCAAGGGCACCAGCCTGCATACTTCCGGTATATT
Organism: Caulobacteraceae bacterium; assembly: GCA_030151985.1. Classification (GTDB taxonomy): domain Bacteria; phylum Pseudomonadota; class Alphaproteobacteria; order Caulobacterales; family Caulobacteraceae; genus JASLDZ01. Next base: position 992 of record JASLDZ010000308.1, read on the forward strand.
TTCCCTAAGGGATGCTATGCCAATATGAAACTCGTTTCTAGCGGAACTCCAATCAGTTTTCGAGAGGTACTGCTCCATCCTCCTCGGCTTTTGACGTTTCTTTTCTGCGATCGCCGCGTTAATAAGAACCATCTTAGCGCACATGTCTCGAACCTGCAGCTTACCAGCAACGTATAGATCGGCCAGTCTGATGGAAGACTCCAGTCTTCCCTTTCGTAGCTGATCGTAAACCGCCTGATTGTAACTATCGTCGAGACTTTCTAGGTGTTCTGGGGTTGGACTTGTTTCCCTTATTAAGCTTCTAGCGACCAGCTGAGTCAGCAATACCGCCATCTCGAGCATAGCATCTGAGGCCGTGTGCAAGTATTCTGCGTCGTGACTTAAGTCGCTTCCCACTTCCTCCTTTGGACCGGTCCCGGTTGCCGACTTTATGCGATCTAGGTATTGCTGCGATACCTTAGCATTGTTGTGCACGTATGCATTTCGGCGCTCACATGCCTCGATGAAAGCGGGCCATGACTTTAGAGTTCTCTGAAGCTCAATTCCCAAGGCTTTCTCAAGCCACTGAATCTGGTAAAGTCTACTCCGAAAGAGTATATTCTCAACAATCCCGTCGACAATCCTGCGTTGCATCGCGGAGAAATCATCAGCCGAAAGAATATCTTCGTAGCTAATCTTGGTATCAAACTCGCGGATTAAGTCGGGTTTGTAGCTGAGACAAATGCGAATCGTGTCAGCAAGTACGTTGTCGAAGGACGAAATCAAGCCAGAGAAAATCGCATTTCTGATTGCAGGCCCGTATATCTTTGCATTCATGAACCGCAGCATTTCAGCGTGAACGGCGGTAGTGTCTACGTTGCGAGTTACATAGAGGTCAGACTTCGGGCGGGTTCGAATCTGAGTCAGACCATGGTCGCGATTTTTCAAGAAGCTAGCCAGACTTATTCCCGGCAGCACAGACAGGTGCGCGGATGCAATATGGGCAACTTGCGAATAGTCACTAATCTGGGAAGCCTGGATAACGTAATCGACAAGTTGATTGCCCTTATGCTCCGGCTGGAGTGCTATTGTGGGGCTTTGCGGGCGTGTTAATAGCTGACTGTGGTGGCTTACCAGATTGACAAGACGGATTTCATACGGGCGTCGCGTGTATTCGACATGAAGTAAGTAGCGTCCTTCGTATGGATCGTTCATTTATTTATTCAGCCGCTAGGCGTGAGTTGTGGGCGTAAGTCGCCCATGTGGGTTCATAACTCTCGTCAGCCTGGTCTCCCCAAACCGACCACCCCCTCCGCTCCCCGCGCGCGAACAGCTCCAGCCGCGGCCCCGGGCTGCACGCCTCGATCAGCGCGTACTGCTCGTCCGGCTTGCGAGAGTGTTCGCGCTTGCGGGTCTGGAGCATGTTCACCTGGCTGCGGCCGGGGGGCAGGGTGCGGGCGTTCTTGCCGCGGACGCCGAACAGCAGGACCTCGGTGACGTTGCGGAAGTAGAAGCCGACCCCGCGGCCGTCGGAGCCGCCGTCCTTGCGCACCTTGTGCCAGATCAGGTTCGACTTGTAGGCGAACCCCCACGCCCGCAGCACCTCCAGCCCCTCGGGCAGGAGCGCGTTGGGCACCCACAGGTAGAGGTGCGCGGTCTCGGCCGCGACGCCCTCCACCGGCAGGGCGCAGATGTCGTCCAGCGTCATGGTGGGATAGCGGCTGAGCCGCTTGTGCTCGGGCGCGACTTTGCCGGTCGAGTTCTGGAACCGCCAGGGCGGGTCGGCGAGGATGGTGGCGAACTTGCGGCCGCGCGCGAAGCCCGCAAGGTCCGCTGCGGCGTTCACACCGACTTCGCTGAGTGCGCCGTCAAACGCCATCGGTGTGGTCCTGTGATAAGGCGTCGCTGGCCAGTCGACCCGGGGATGTTCCAGCCGGGTCCGAAGAGGCGGCGCTGGCCGTAGTCCCGCCGCCTGGCTGGCGGTCGTCGACGTAGGCGGCGCGCTTGATGGCGAAGGCGACGACCGGGCAGCCGCCGCCACCGCCGCCTTCCATGCGCGGAAGGAGTTTGTCGAGGTGCGTCGTCGACGCGCCGTAGCTCTGCTTGTCACGGCCGACCTCCACGAACAGGGACTGCAGCTCGGTCGCGCGGGTGACGATCACGCCGACGTCGATCACCCGCAGGTCGAACAGCAGGCGGAAGTTGTTGAGGTCGCGGTCGTAGAACGGATCCTTGTTGTTCCATTCCACCTCCAGCGCCACGCGGCCCTTGAATACGTCCACCTCGTGCGTGGGCGACGGGTGCTCCACGCCGTCCACGGTGATGCGGGTGTCGAAGCGCTTCTCCTTCCAGCCGCGCGCCTTGAAGGCGCCGTCCAGCCGGTCGGCGATGAGCGACTTACGGCCACCGGGGGTGGCGATCTCGGTGTGGCGCAGTTCGAAGGTGGAAAGCACCGCCACGATGTCGGCCCACTCCGGCTCGTTCGCGTGCTTGAGCACGGCGAGGCCGTTCCGCCAGTCGTGGACGGCGAAGCGCTCCAAAAGTTCAGGCGGCACGAATCGCTCGACGCTCATGGACCCATCGTGGAGAAAAAGTCTGGATCGGTCCGGAAACCCATCCAGATTGGTGTGGAGAACACCGGTGTAACACCATCCAGGACACCATGTTCCTGGTATGTTCGCAAGCGTAGGAGTTGCGAGGCGCGCCTGACCGGCCGCCGGCGGCTAGGCCGCCGCGGCCGTCGGTTGCGGCTTGATCACCTGGGCGCTGAAGCGGTCCATCTCCTCGCCCTGGGGGCTCATCTGCAGGAGGAGGAGGTCGACGCCGGCGTCGGCGTAGGCCTGCACGCGCTCGGCGATGTGCTCGGGCGTGCCCACGAGGTTGGCGCGCAGGCCGCGGTTGGAGACGCTGTACTCCTGGATCTTCAGCTCCCGCTCCAGCTCGGTGCCCGCGACCCACTGGCCGAAGTTGTCGAAGCCCGGCGCGTTCGGGTCGAGCGTGGTGATGCGGGCGACCTCGCGCGCGGCCTCCTGCGCGCTGTCGCGCACGATGGCGTAGGCGGCCATGCCGAAGCGCATGGGCGGGAGGCCTGCGTCCTCGCGGCGGCGGCGCATGTCGGCGATCTTGGGGGCCACGGCCTCGGGCGGGTCGCCGTGCATGACGAAGGCGTCGCACTTGGCGGCGATCAGCGCCTTGGCCGCCTCGCTCTCGCCGCCCGCGTAGATGGTGGGGCGGGGGCGGGAGACGGGCTTGGGCTCGCAGATCGCGTCGTCCAGCGTGTAGCGGGGGCCGTGGTGGGTGAAGCGCTCCTGCGTCCACAGGCCGTCGACCACGTCCAGCCATTCGGCGGTGCGGCCGTAGCGGTCGTCGTGCTGGTCGAACTGCAGGCCGTAGCTTTGCGCCTCCTTCGCCCACCAGGAGGAGACGACGTTCAGCGACAGGCGCCCGTTCGCGATGCGGTCGATGTTGGCCGCCGCCTTGGCGAAGAGGGCGGGGTGGTGGAAGTTGGGGCGCACCGCGACCATCAGCTCCAGCCGCTCCGTCACCGCCGCGGCGGCCGCGGCCGTGGACCAGGCGTCGAGCGCGGGCGCCTGCACGCCCTTGATGTCGTTCAGGTTCAGCTCGGCGATCAGCGTCAGGTCGTAGCCGATGCGCTCGGCCCGGGTGAGGAGGGCGCGCATGTAG
>JASLDZ010000342.1 GCA_030151985.1 Caulobacteraceae bacterium
CGCCCCGACCGCGCCGAGGCGGTCGGGGCGGGCGGCGGCGAGCGCCTCGGCCCGCTCGGCGATCCCCAGCCGCTGCAGCAGCTCGGCCTGGGTGACGATCGGCGTGGTCCCGGCCCCGCCCGCGCGGGCGGCGGCGGCGAAGGTCGGGAAATCGGCGTGCACGGTCAGGTCGGCCTCGCCGGCGGTCGAGAGCGGATCGACCTTCTCGTGGCGCCGCAGCGCCTGCAGGGTGTCGCCCAGCCCCGGCTCGGCGCGGCCGTAGTCGACGAACAGGGCCGCCCCGCCGTCGCGGGCGATCCGCGCGCCCAGCGCCAGGCCGAAGGCGGCGAGGTCGGGGGAGAGCTCCAGCACCGACCCCTCGGGCGCCGCGTCGAACTCCGGCGGCGCGGCGAAGTCGGACGGCGCGGGGGCGAGGCCGAACGCCAGGGCGCCGTCCGCGTCCAGCCCCAGCCGCCGCTCCGCCCAGCCGTCCGCCGTCCGCACGAGCTGGCGGGCGGGCAGGCAGTCCAGGAACTCGTTGCCCACGGCGATGATCGGGCAGAGGCCGGGGACCTCCTCCAGCGCGGAGACCCAGGTGGGCGGCGCGCCTCCCATGGCCGCGCGCTGACGCTCGCGCAGGACGGGGCTGGTCTCCACGAACACGATGTCGGCGGCGGCGACGCAGGCGGGGAGGGCGCGGGCGACGGCGCGGCGGGCGTCGGCCATCAGCGTGCCGTCGCCGGGGCCGAACTCCACCCAGCGGAAGGGCGTCGGCCGCCCCAGCGCCAGCCAGGTCGAGGCGCACCACAGGCCGACCAGCTCGCCGAACATCTGGCTGACCAGCGGCGCGGTGAGGAAGTCGCCCTCCGCGCCCAGCGCCGGGCGGGTGGCGTAGTAGCCGCCTTCCGGATCGTGCAGGGCGAACGCCATGAAGTCGGCGACGGTGATCGGCCCCTCGGCGGCGATCAGCCGCTCAAGCCGGTCGCGCAGGGCCATCGGGGGCGTAGGCGGAGGCGGCGTCGGTCTCGGCGGTGATGAAGGAATCTGCGGCGGTCTCGGGGGGGAGGGCTCCGGGCGTCCCGGCCTCGGGTGCTGGCGCGGCGTCAGGCGGAGCGAGGGCGTCGGGCCGAGCCGAGCGCCACAGAAGCCATGCGCCGCCCAGCACCAGCGGAATGGAGAGGAGGATGCCCATGGTCAGGCCGAACGGGAAGTTCGGCATGCCGACGTCGGGCTCGCGCACGTTCTCCAGCGCGATCCGCGACAGGCCGTAGCCCAGCAGGAACAGGCCGCACACCGCGCCGCGCCTCGGCAGGAGCTTGCGCCCGTGGGTGGCGAAGCGCAGCACGCAGAACAGCACCACCCCTTCCAGCGCGGCCTCGTACAGCTGGCTCGGGTGCCGCGGGAGGTCGCCGGCGCGGGGGAAGACGATCCCCCACGGCACGGTGGTGGTCCGCCCCCACAGCTCGCCGTTGATGAAGTTGGCGATCCGCCCGAAGAACAGGCCGAACGGCACGCAGGGCGCCGTTAGGTCGGCCAGCCGCACGATCTCCACCCCCGCCCGCCGGGCGAACCAGACGATGGCGATCGCCACGCCGATCAGGCCGCCATGGAACGACATGCCCCCTTCCCAGATGCGCAGCAGCGCCAGGGGGTCGCGGCTCAGGACGTGGGGGTCCTGCGGGATCATGTAGAAGAGGTCGTAGCCGATGCGGCCGCCCAGGATGATGCCGAACGTCACCCACAGCACGAAGTCGTCGACCTGCGTCGCGTTCAGCGTCGGCCGCGTCCCGCGCCAGAGCTTCAGGTTGCGGACCAGCCCGATGGCGTAGCGCCAGCCGAGGGTGATGCCCGCGATATAGGCCAACGCATACCAGCGGACCGCGAACGGCCCGATCTGCACCAGTACCGGGTTGAAGTGGGGGAAGGGCACTGAAGACTCTCCGGCCGCAGCGGCGGGAGCGCTTCTAGCAGCCCCGGCGCGCGCCTCCTACGCCCCGCCGGCCAAGGCGTAGACAACGCAGGCGCTGCGGAACAGCTCCTGCGGCGGCGGCTGCAGGGGAAGCTTCAGCGTCTCGATCTGCAGCGCCTCTCCTCCTGGCGGCGGTGGGGGTGGCGGCGCCAGGGCTTCCGCGACCGGCGCGGGGACGGCGGGCAGCGCCAGCGCCTCCCGCGCCGAACCGGAGACCACCACCTCCTGCACGTCGTTCTGGCCCGATCCGTACGTGCGGGGCGCGCCGGCGACCAGCACGTCGGTGGAGCAGGCCCGACCGGTGGGATCGATCAGCTTGACCGCGCCCAGCCGGCCGCCGGTCTCCGCGACCGCTTCCTTGGCGCGCCGCGCGGCGTCGGCCACCGCCAGCTTGAACAGCTCGGTATTGGTCGCGTTCGTCGGTTGCAGGCGGAAGTACGCGGGCGAGGTGGACGTCGGCTTGGCCGCGAGCAGGGTGGCGTAGACGCGCTCGATCAGCTCCAGGTCGCGCACCTCGACGCTGACGTTCGCGGTCACGGCGTAGCGGTCGACCTTGTCGGCCCGCTGGTTCTCCTGGATGTTCCCGTCCTTGTCCCGGTACTGGGCGTAGAGCGGGCGGGTGGAGAAGGTGGTGGTGATCCGCACCCTCTCCGCGCCATAAGGCGCCAGCGCCGCCGCCAGCGCCCGCACCTGGGTCGCCGCGGCCTTGGTCGCGTCCGCGGCGGAACGGTCGATCGCTTCGTAGGCGGCGGCGAGCGTGGCGCGGTTGGGCGGCAGCTCCGCGCGCACCTGCCCAAGGCTCGCGATCACCGGCTCGCGCATCCACCAGGGCGCGCGGTCGTAGAGCTGCGGTGCGGCCGTCACCACGCCCACCGACTGGGCCGCCACAGGGTGCGCCGCCGCGAGCGCCGTCGCCAGGATCAGAAGGGTGCGCATGCCGAGTCGCTCCAAGGTGCGGCGAAGGCTCGCCTCCGCCGGCGGGGAGCGCAACCCGGCGCGAGATTGCTGCGGCGCGTCATAGCCTCTATACGGCCGTCCAGGCCTTCCCCTGGGTGAACGCCGTTCAGGAACCGCCGCGATGCTCGTGACCTTGATGCGCGCCAAGCTGCACCGCGCCACCGTCACCCAGGCCGACCTCGACTACGAGGGCTCCATCGCCATCGACAAGGACCTCTTGGACGCCTCCACCCTCCTGCCGCACGAGCAGGTGGACGTGCTGAACATCACCACGGGCGCCCGCTTCACCACCTATGTGATCGAGGCGCCCCGCGGCTCGAGAACCGTGGGCGTCAACGGCGCCGCGGCGCGGCTGGTGCAGGCGGGCGACAAGGTGATCGTCGTCGCCTACGGCCAGCTCCCGCAGGAGGAGGCGCGCAACTACGCCCCCGAGGTCGTGCTGCTGGACGACGGCAACCGCATCAAGCGCGCCGCCTGACCGCCTACCGCGTCAGCTCGTAGACGCCCGACACCTCCACCCGCACCACGATCTCGCCGGCCTCGACGGGCGTGGAGGCGTCGGCGGCCTTGAAGCGCATCGCCATCCCGGCGCGGGGCGGCTCGGGCGTGTAGCCGCCGGTCTCCGACAGGTTGACCAGTCGGGCGATCCGCAGCCCCTCGGCCCCGGCGTAGAGGTCCGCCTTGGCGGAGAGCTTCCTCACCGCGTCCCGCCGCGCCGCATCCTCCGCCGCCTGCGGCTGGGCGAGCGCGAACGCCACCCCGCCGACGTTGGTCGCGCCGGCGTCGGCGGTGGCGTCGATCACCTGGGAAAGCTTGGAGAGGTCGCGCACCGTCACCGTCACGCTGTTGGACGCCTCGTAGCCGCGCAGCCTGGGCGGCTGGTTCTGGTCGTAGGCGTACTGCGGCGACAGGCTGAGCCGCGAGGTCTGCAGGTCCCGCCCCTCCAGCCCCGCCGCCTTCAGCGCCGCGACCACCTTGGACATCTGCGCGGCGTTCGCCTGGCTCGCGCCCCGGGCGGTGGCGGCCTGGGTGGTCACGCCCAGGGACAGGGTGGCCATGTCGGGCGCCAGCCGCGTCTCGCCCGCCGCCGAGACGTTCAGCGTCGTCGCCCGGAAGGCGGCGTCCGCGGCGGCGGAGGCCTGCGCGAGCGCCGGCGCGGCTCCTGCGAGCGCGCCCAACGACACGGCGGCGGCGAAGAGGGGAAGGGCGAGGCGGCGCATGGTGAAGCTCCCAGGAGAGGCCGCCGGTGTGGACGGCCACGCTTGAACGCCCCCTGAACGCTTCCCGCCCCACGCCGGCCCATGCTAACGCCGGAGCCCCTCGGCGAGGGCCCGTAGCTCAATGGTTAGAGCCGGCCGCTCATAACGGTCTGGTTGCAGGTTCGAGTCCTGCCGGGCCCACCACCCCCTTGTTCTGTAAAGAAGTTGTTGCCCCACACGGGGCGGCGGGGGCAAATGGGGTCCACAAAGGGTCCACAAATGCGTGACGACAGGGGCTTGAAGCGCAAGGCTGCGGACGGCGTCTGGTTCGCTCGCAAGCGCGTGCCGGACGACGTGCGCGCCGCCTTCGACGGGCAAGCGGAGTTCGTCAGGAGCCTCAAGACCACGGATTCGCGGGTGGCGGAGAAGCGGCGCGACGACGCCTTCCGGGAGTGGGACCTGCAGATTGGCGAGGCCCGGCGGCGCCTGGTCGTCGACAGTACGCTCCCGCGTCTCTTGCAGGCTCTAGATGACTGGCGCCGCGATCGGTGCGCGGCTGCGGCTCGTACGGGGGCTGAGCCTGCGTGGGGCGCCGTGGACAGCCTACTGAGCGCAGTCGTGCCGCTCTCTCTCCTAGGCTCGCCCGGTCTCGGAGGAAGCAGCGACGCCGGCTTGCACCCTGATGAGCCTCCACCGGGCTACTTCGAGCGCCACCCAGGAGCTTCACGGGAGCTCACCATGCCACACCGGGTCGCCATCCTGGTTGGGCGGCTACAGCAGGCGGCCCGCGACCCAGAAGCATGGCGGCAGATCGACAACTTCGACTACGCGCTGGATGCGGCCCTCGCCGAGGCAGGGGCCGAGCCGCCCCACGACGCGGTGCGCGCCGAGCTCCGGCTTTCCTTCGCCCGCGCCTGGCTTGAGGTGGCCCAACATGAGGAGCTTCAAAGGCTGCGAGCCGTTGTCGCGCTTGCTCACCCTGCAGACCTCAGGATCGCACCAAGCGGCGTTTCCTTCGTTCCACGCGAAGGCGACAGGACCGTCGCCGAACTGATCAAGAGCTATCGCGCGGACCGCAACGCCACCTACGGCGAGGAGTCCACCGCACGAAAGTACGACCACATCTTCTCCGCGCTTAAGGCCGCGCTTGGCGAGAACAAGCCAGTCCGGGCTATTACGCGGGAGGACGCCCGTTCCGTAAGGGAACTTCTGAGGGCGATCCCCTCGCACATGGGGAAGCGCTTCCCTGGCCTGTCGATGCTGGAGGCTATCGAAGCCGCCGCCGAGATGGAGGAGGAGGTGCCGCGGCTCGCCCCCAACACGGTCAACAGTTACCTCTCAAACCTGATCGCGATGTTGAACTGGGCGATGAAGGAAGAGTGGATCGAGAAGAACCCAGCATCCGGGCTCGTCGACAAGAACCTGCCGACGGTTCAGCGGCGCGGCTTCACGCCTTCGGAACTGGAGACGATCTTCGGAGCCTTGGGGACGGAGCGCCGCGCGTTGCACTGGCGGTGGTGGGTGTGCGCCTTAGGCCTGTACACAGGCGCGCGCCTCAACGAGCTCTGCCAGCTGCGGACGGCAGATCTTCATGAGGAGGATGGCGTGCCCTTCCTTCGGGTGACTGTCTTCGACGAGACAGGGCGTCGCGCACAGGACAAGCGGATCAAGACCGCTCCGAGCCAGCGCGTGATCCCGCTCCACCCCGAACTGCTCAGGGCAGGCATCGTCCAACTCGTGCGCGGCCAGGATCATGAGCGGCTCTTCCCGGCCATCAAGCCTGGCCCGAACGGCTCCTACTCCCATGAGCCGAGCAAGTGGTTCGGCAGTCATCTAGACCGATGCGGCCTCAAGGACCCAGCGACCGTCTTTCACAGCTTCAGGCACGGGTTCCGCGACGCCTGCGACGCGAGCGGCATCGATCCGGAGCACCGGCGGGCGCTCGGTGGCTGGGCCGCTAACAGCGAAGCCGAGCGATATGGAAACCGGCACGCGGTTCCCCTGCTCGCACGAGAGGTGGCGAAGCTGCGGTTTGGAAGCTTCGACCTGCGATGAACGGAACATGCAGTCTGGTCAGCGCAGCCGGCATCTCGGAGCGAGCTTTAACCGATCATCGTCCCCTTCTTGCAGCCCCCGGCCGGCTCTCTGAAGCGCTCGAGGCTCGAGCCGCCTGCTCGAGTTCGATAGGGGAGCGGTCTGCCAACTCGCGAGAGGCCACGTTGGGACAAAGAGAGAACAGGGTGTTGTGCTCGACGATGAAAATCGCCAAGGTGCAACGGGCCAGACCTCGTATGGGAATGGCCACCTTCTCGGCTACGCACAATACTCTTCCCAGCTCGAATCGGCGTGGGGTTGAACGGGGGATATGAGTGCTGCCGAACGGCAATAGACCGGTCTTTGTCGATGCGTTCGCGGGGTGCGGCGGGCTCAGTCTCGGCTTGCTGCGCGCCGGCTGGAGGGGGCTGTTCGCCATCGAGAAGGATGCGTTCGCCTTCGAGACGCTCCAGTCGAACCTCATCGCGGACGGGGCCCGGCACCGATATGCTTGGCCGGAATGGCTTGAGCAAAAGCCCTGGACGATCGAGTCCCTGATGGACGCGCATGGCGACCAGCTCCATGCGCTGAGGGGCGGGGTAGACCTTTTGGCCGGCGGGCCTCCTTGCCAGGGGTTCTCGAGCGCCGGCCGTCGGCGGCCGGGCGACCCCCGCAACGTGCTAGTGGAGCGCTACCTGGAGTTCGTCGACATCGTGCGGCCCAGCATGGTGCTTATCGAGAACGTCCGGGGCATTACCTACGACTTTGTCGACGGCGACGACGAGACGTCCCGTCGAAACTTCGCCAATGACGTGATCTCCCGGCTCAGCGAGCACTACCACGTCTACACCGACACCCTGCGATGCTCGATGTTCGGGGTGCCGCAGCAGCGTCCACGCTTTTTCCTGGTCGGCATGCTCAAGTCGGAGGGCACGCGGCTCCCGTTGTCGGATACGCCGTTCGCCCGGCTCAGGGCGAGCCGCGTGCGCTTCCTCGAGGTCCGCGGGCTAAAGCCGCGCGTCACATCCAAGCAAGCGATATCCGACCTCGAGTCCGGCGTCGCCGGGACGGGCCCGTGCCCAGACTCGGCCGGGTACGACGCGATTCTCACAGGACTCCCCCGGACCAACTACCAGATCCTCATGCGGGACGGCTTCGAGGGCGCTGTCCAGGACACCCGGCTGGCCAAGCATCGCCCCCACATTGTCGAGCGGTTCGGGAACATCATCGCGGACTGTCAGCGCGCCGGCCGGCTGAACGTCCAGCTCAATCGCGAGATGCGGGACCGGTACGGGATCAAGAAGATGGCGACGCGCGTCTTGGATCCCACGCTGCCCGCCCCAACGATCACCAGTATGCCGGACGACTTGCTCCACTACTCAGAGCCGCGGACGCTGACCGTGAGGGAGAACGCCCGGCTGCAGACTTTCCCCGACTGGTTCGAGTTCAAGGGGAAGTACACGACGGGGGGCGAGCGGCGTGCACGGGAGGTCCCCCGATTCACGCAGGTCGCCAACGCGGTGCCGCCGCTGATCGCGGAGATGTGGGGCGAGGTGCTCCTTCGGTATGCCGCCCAGAGGGCGCGGCCAGACCGGGCGGCGGCGTAGCGCGGATGTCGGAGGCGGGCACAAGTACGGCCGGGCCGGCGTCGTACCCACGGGGCCTGCTGGACTGGGCGGGAAACCGTGGCGGCGGCGTCCGGCGCCTGTTCGACCCCAAGAGCGGGCGGCCGGGCGAAGTCGTGTTCGAGACCAACCTGCTGCACAGGCTTCGAGGCTGGGTGCAGGGGGTTGCGGCCGGCGAAGCATCCGCGCCGCGGGTGGTCCTTCTTGTCGGCGGCCCCGGCAACGGCAAGACGGAGGCGGTCGAGGCCGCGACCGAGCAGCTTGACGCGGCGCTGGGGTGCGATGGCGCGCTTCTGTCGGCGCTGTCGGGTGCCTTTCACCCGGCGTCTGGCATCGTCGACCGGGTTGTTCGGGTGGATGCCGGCGCCCTCGCCAAGCCCGCGCGCTCCCTTGCGCTGAGCGTCGTTGCCGACGCCACCGTGGGGGCGCGGGGCGGGGAGACTGCCGCCAGCCTCCTCGTGGACGAGCTCGTGTCCGCGGTATCAGCTCCTGACCAGGCCTACCTCTGCTGCGTAAACCGCGGCGTCCTGGACGACGCGATGATCCATGCGATCGACCATGGCCAATCCGAGGCGCAGGACCTGCTCGAGGAGATTGCGCGTGCGGTGAGCATGGCCCCGGACGCCCCGGCTTGCTGGCCCCTGGCACGCTTTCCCATGGTTGCCGTCTGGCCGATGGACGCGGAGTCCCTCATTGTCGAGACCGACTTCGGCGACGAACCACCGGCGGCCCAGATCCTGAAGCGTGCGCTCGACCGGGAACTATGGGGAGAACATGGGGCATGTGTAGCAGGCGAGGCCTGCCCCTTTTGCTCCAGCCGGCGGGTGCTGGACCAGCCTCGCGAGTCTGCGTCGCTGCTGAAGGTACTGCGTTGGTTCGAGCTAGGCACCAGCAAGCGCTGGGCGTTTCGGGACCTGTTCTCTCTCTTGTCCTACCTTCTTGCCGGCAGCGGCATGGGGCACGGCAGCCTGTCGGGTGACCCATGCGCCTGGGCGAACAGGCTCGTCGAGGCGGACCGGGAGGCGGCGCTCGGCGGCCGCCCGCGAAAGGAAACCGCGTCCGCGCTCTACCTGCTCGTCGCCGCCCAGTACCAACATGCGCTCTTTCACCGCTGGGACCGCCGCGTCGCAAGCTCGGTTCAGAAGGACATCCGCGAGCTTGGGCTGCAGGAGACCAACGCGACCGCGATGGGCCTCTACTACTTCCTCCAGTCCAGGTCCGGCGGCTACGTGCCCCAGATGATCGCGCCCCTGCTCGACAGCCTGGTGGACCTCCTCGACCCAGCCCAGGCGTCGCCCGACGCCGACGTTCATGCCTGGGGTGGCCCGGTCAAGCTCGGCGACCTGGACATCCGCTTCAGCCGGTCCGTCCGCGAGGGCCTGGAGTTCGGGGTGTCGAAGCGGCTCCTGTCCCAGAACGAGCGCCAGCTCCTGGATCGTCTGGCCGAGCTTGACGAGCTCCTTTCCATGCCACGGGTGCGCTCCCGCAAGCCGACCGCCGCGGCCCGCCTGCAGCGTGTCGTGCGGGACTTTTCCTGCCGCATGGCGCGCCGGAGCGTGGGCGCCCGGCAGGCGATCGTCCCCTCGGCTTCTACGCTCGACGCGTTCCAGCGGGTCGTGGCAGACGCCGACGGCCATGGCCACGACCTCAGGGAGATCGCGAACCAGGTCGAGGACCTGCTCAACAACGAGCACAACTTCGACGTCTCGTTGACGACGACCTTCGGGCAGCCGCTGCCGCCGCCCCGCCGGCGGGCGACCCTGGTGGTCGCGCGGCGCCGGGTGGCCCCGCGCTCGGTGGCGGAACAGGGCCGCCCCAGGCCCTCGATCTGCTTCCTCGACGTCGAGGTCGGTCTTGGTGAGCAGCCCGTGGCCCTGACCTACGAGTTGTTCAAGGCGGTCTCGGAGCTGGACAGCGGCTTGTCGCCCGCGTCGCTGCCGGGCAGCGTGCTTGCTCTGCTAGACACGACCCGTGCGCGGATGGCCGGCTGGATTGTCCGCGACCGGGATGTCCGCGAGCGACCGACGATCAACCTCGGGGAGGGCACGGTGGTCGAGCGCCACCGAGGCCGCTTTGTCTCGGCCAAGCGGGGTGGTCGCCGGTGAGCCTCGCGGACTTTAAGTCGTCGCCCTGGGCACGGAGCCATGCCGCCTATCGCGGCGCGGCGCTCTCGATGAACCCAGCCCCGGAATACGCCAACTCCGAGGTGCTGGTCGCCGGCCTTTACCGGACGATCGGCGGCTTCGGCGCCGGGCCGCTGGAGACGATTAGCGAGGGGCGAGTCCCGCAGCGCGGGCGCGACCTCGAGAAGGCCGTCGCCAATAGCCGCGACAAGGGGAAGAAGCCCGAGGCGGCCGCGCTCGACGGCGAAGGCGTACACGGGTTGCTGCACAGCGTGCTGGAAAGCCCGAAGCTTCCGAACCAGTCCAAGAAACGATTCCTGCAGGTGACGCCGCTGGTGGGCGAGGCAGCGTCCTTCTCCGGCTCGGCGCGGCTGGCGGGTAACCCCTGGCCGGCCGGCTCGCTGGTCCGCCAGATGGTCTGGCAAGGCTCGGCCGAGCCGATGGCCGCCGCGGATACCTGGGCGCGCCTATCGGATAGCCTCCAGGTCGGCGACGACGACGACGTCTTCGCGAGGTTCCTCCGGGACGAGCTCGCTGCCTGGACAGGCGAGCCCTGGACGGCGCAGCCCGCCGAGCCCGTTCCAGAGGAGTGCGCCTGCTTGCCGCCTGGCGAGCTCGACAGGCTGGCCTCGCCAGCGCGGCAGTTTTGCGTGGACCTGGACGCGGTCATCGCCGCCAAGTCGGTGATGACGCGTCGCCAGTGGTCGAGCTTGCTGGAGGCGCTCGTCAGGATTTCCGCCGTCGCCCACGTCGCGTGGCTTTGCGAGGTCCATCGGCGGCTATGGGACTTGGTCAGGGCCGTCCTTGCCGGCGCGACACCGCCCGAGGACGTGCGGGCGGCGATCTACCCCCGCGCGCTTACATACCTGACCTACGGGGTTGGGTCGGTCCCGGAGCTGCGCGACCGGACGTCGACCTACCTCGCCGCGCGCCTGGGCCTCAACGCGGTGCTCTGGAGCCTTGACGACCTCGGCACGCCGTTCCCGGGCAAGCTCTCGTCCGCTTCGGATGTCGGTCGCCTGCTGGAGGCGGTCGCCGCGAAGCGCGGCCAGCTTCCCGAGCTGATGGCCGTCGTTGCCGACCTCATGGACCGCGAGGCCCGCACGCTCCATTGCCGCAGGGGCGTTGGGTCCAACGTGATGGAGTTCGCCCGACACGTCCTCTACCAGCGCGCGGCCGCCAACCCCATCCTGCGGGGCTACGACCAGGGCTACGTCCTGCGCAGGCGAAGCGCCGCCCAGAACAGCACCTGGATCTGCGCGCCCGGTCCCGTCGCCATCCTGATGCTCGTCCACTGCTCCCTGGCCAAGCTGGCGGGGCCAAGGTCCGTCCATCGCCTCGCCCAGCACATGGCCGAGTACGGCATCGTGGTCGACCACAAGAAGATCGCCTCGAACGAGCTCGGCGCTCAGCTGCGTATGCTGGGGCTCGTCCTCGACAGCCCGGACGCGGAGAGCGGCATGCTCCTGGTGCCGCCCTTCCCGCAGGTGCGCGTAGCCCGTGACGGGGGACGGACGTGAGGCGCCTCCAGGATTGGGTCGCCGAGGTCGTCAGGACCCGGATACATGAGGCGTCCAGCGGTGCTGCGCTCGAGACGCGGCTGATCTTCCACGGCCCGCCCCTGGAGATCCTCGAGGGCGTCTTCGAGCGGCTGATGGCAGGCGCCGCGCCGGCGCTGCCCGTCCTGCTGCAGGTTCCGCAACTGCCCGAGGGGGCCAGCAACCCGCCGAGCGGCGGCTCGGGTCGCTGCGACGAAGCCCACCTGCTGGACCTGCGCAATTCCCCACAGGCCTCCAGCTACCTCGCGCTTGTCCCGCCCGGCCAGCACGCGATCCGGTCCGTCACCTCGACCACAGATGAATTCGGGATGCTGGCTGCCAGCAATGGCGCGAACGTCGACTTCGACGACTGGTGGGCCGATCCCTTCCTGCAGGCCGCGATCGACCACGTCCTCGTCGAGTCAGGGCTCGAGGGAAACCAGCTGGACGACGCACGGGACCTCATCGCGCGCGCCGCGCGGGCCTTCGACGGCGTCGAAGTCGAGCAGGGCCGCCGGCAGTCCGCATGGCGGCTCGTGGCGCGCGCATTCGAGGCGACGGCCGACCCGGCCCAATCGGCCAAGCGCCTTGCGCTGGCGTGTGGCATGCCGTCCACGCCGACTGGCAAGTTGGCCGCGGGGCAACAGGTTGCGATCCTCAATGGCGTGGCTAGCGCGCTCTCCGATGGCTTCTCCACTGGGCTCGCCCCGGCAAGGGAGGCGGCGAGCCCGGAGCAACAAGGCTGGCTCGACGCCTTCCTCGAACACATCCGCGCAACGTGCTCGGTCCCTACCGCACTCGAGCGGTCCGCCCAGGCCTTCTACGCGCCGGCGGCTGGCCTCGAGGTGGAGGAGCCGCCGCCCTGGTGGAGCGGGCTCGACACCGACGTTTGGGCGGAGCTGCTCGATGACGAGCCGGAGATCATCGGCGACATCCGGATCGAATGCGCCAACCCGCTGTTGCCTCCGTCGCGCGGCGTCCCGTTGCTCGTGGCCGGGCCTGTCGAGCTATCCATCAGCGCGGGAAAGGATGATGGCGGTCCAGTCGACGTTGTCGTCGAGCGGTCGCCTGGGCGTTCGTCGGGTGGGTTCCCTGCCGCGCTCTTGATCGAGGGGAGCGGCGAGCTGCTGGACGCGGTGCCGCCCCCCCACAAGGCCCCGCTGCAGTATAAGGCCAGCGCCGATGGCTTCAGGACGGCGTCGGCGAAGGTCGTCTCGCTGGCGTCCTGGGCGCCTGGGATCTTTGTCGGGTGCCGGAATGCCCGGAAGGTCGTCGCGCCCAAGGCCCCATCCCGCAAGACGAGGGGCGCCAACTGGGAGGCGACCGTCACCCTACCTGGCCCGGGCCGCTACGAATTGCTGGCGTTCCTCTCCCCGGGATCGCAGCTAGCCGGCACCGCCACGGGCGTCGCCGGGGGAGAGGGGAGTAGCGAGGACCCAGTCGCGATCACGCCCCGGGAGGTCCAGCCGGACCTCCATACCCTCGAGGTCGAAGTCGACGGGTCCTACCAGGTCGACTTGCCGTTTAGCCGCAACGGGCCGGACGGGAAGGTGGTGGTGGAGTCCTGCCGGATCTTCCTGTCGTGCGACGACGTGGTGGAGGAGGGTTGCAGCAGCGAGTTCGAGCGGCTGATCATGGTCAACCGGCGCCAGGTCCACCCGGCGGGCGCCAAGCCGGTCGTGCAACTCAACCGGAACGCCAGGACGAGCACGCTTCAGGGCTGGCTGCTCCAGGCGGAGTCCGTCGAGCGGTCCTTCCTGCCCGTGGTTCTTGCGAACGACTATGGCGACCACTGGGTGCAGCCGGACTGGGGCGACGAGGCAGGCCGTATCCTCTCTGCTGGCCGCTACCTGAAGGACCCGAGGCCGCCGGCCAGCGACTTCGCGCCGACGAGGAAGTTCCTCGATGCCCGCGTGGAAATCGCCAGGCTTATCCGCGGCGGCGACGACCAGTCGGGGCTGATCGAGGCCGCACCCCTTGGTGAATGGCTCCGGCAGGACGCCAGCTTCCAGGCCGTCGTCGAGGACTACCTCGATGCGTACATGGCGTGGCTTGCGACAAGCCCGGAGGTTGCCTCGTGGTGCGACGTCGTCGCAATCGCCACCCTGGAGCCGGGGGGGCGGACCCTGGCCCGGGTGCCAGACGCCATCCTCCTGTCCCCGCTCCACCCGATGCGGCTCGCGTGGCATGCGCTTGCCCAACGGTTGCTGGACGACGCGGCGCTGAGCGCCATCCCCTGTCCCGCCGCGGGCATCCTCGACCCCGGCGCCGCGCCCGACATCCTGCACATGCCCTTGGCCTCGCCCGAGGGCATCGACACCGTCCCCTACCTGTCGGTGGAGTCGAACAGCGACTACTGGTCGGTTCTCTGGAACGGGCGTCGCCTCGCCGCGCTGCCGGAGCGCTCCCGCCTTGCGCCCTTCGGTGCGACCCTCGGGATCACGGTCGGTGGTATCTCCGCGGGCTTTAGCGCGGGACAGGTCGCCCGTGCTCTCGACGACGTCTCGAATGTCCTTTGCGCCAAGCCGCAGCTCAGCGTGGCCATTGGCAGCGCCGGCGGCGCCACGGATGCCTGCAACCAGGGCTTGATCGACTGGTCGACCCAGCGCTACGCCGAGGTGGACAAGGCGCCCCGGCTGGCGGCGACAGGTCCTCGCCGACTGGACGTGCTGGACCTACGCGAGGAGGCCTTCCGGCCCGACGACGCGATGATCGCCAACCTGTCGGAGGACACCGCCAACCACGTCCGCTGGTTCTCGCGGCATCCGGAGGGGAAGAGCCTCGACCTTGGCATCATCGCCCAGCTCGACTCATCCGAGCCCGACACGTCCGAGACGACGACACGGTCCGCGCTTGGAGCTGGTGGCCTGCTGCGTGGGCGCATCCGGCGGCAGCTGCCGGGCGCCTTCCTGAACGAATCCCGGCAATCACGACCCGCCGAGCCGACCGGCGAGCCCCTCGCGGACAAGGTGGCGGGCTGCCTGGCCCAGCTCGAGACCTCGGCCGGCGCGACACTTGGCCTTCGCTTCGCCCCAAATGTCCATGCGATCAGCGATATGCTCGAGGAGCGGAAGGCTGACTTCGTCGCCGTTTCCTCCTCGGCGATCGACCCGGCGTGCTTCCTTGGCGGCTGGCTTCCCCAGTCCTACCTCTGGGACTACGACCTGCCCTCGTACTCCCAGCGGGCAGGGGACACGAACGGCTACTACCTGCTGTCGCGCGTAAAGCCGTCGGACAAGGACGGCATCCGGCGCGTGCTGGCACGGCTCCCAGGATGCGAGCACCTCCCGGATGCGCAAGTCGAGGCCATCCTCCTGGAGGTGGCCCGCCGCGGAATCCCCACGATCCGTGGCCTCTCCGGCGACAACACGGGTGCCACGGGCGACCTTGGGCTGTTCGTCGCCGCGCGGATGCTTCAGGATCGGTTCCGGATCGCAACCAGCGCCGATAGCCTCGCGCCTGTCGTCGCCGGCACGGCAGACGAGCCGTCGGTGACCCTGGTCGTGCCGGTCGATCCGTTCCGGAGCCACCTCGACGACCTGTCGCGCGCCCTGTCGAGGGACCGGGCCAGCGACAGCAGCTTAGCGAGGCCGGACCTCTTAGTCGCCTCCATGGCCTTTGGCCAGGGCGGCGTCGCCGTGAAGCTTACGCCCGTCGAGGTGAAGTGCCGCCTCGGCAGCGTGTTCTCGACGGCGGAAGCGAAGGAAGCGCTGGGCCAGGCCCAGTCGCTGTCCAAACTCCTGGAGAAGCTGTCGACGCACGGTGAGCGCCTCTCGGCCTGGCGACTGGCCTACCAGCACCTGCTGCTCTCGATCGTCGGCTTCGGCATGCGGGTCTATAGCCAGCACGAGGACCTTGCCGGGTCAGCCGCGGACTGGTCCGTGCTCCATGAGCGAGTGGCCGCTGCGATCCTTGCGGACGACGGCTGCGTGACGGTCGATCCCCATGGCCGCCTGATCGTCGTGGATGACTCCCCCATCAGCAATGCGGTCGACCGGGACAGCGACGGGTTCGAGGAGATCATCGTGATCGGCAAGGCCGACGCGGGGAGGGTGGTCGGCGGGGATGCGCAGGCGTTCTACGACAGCGTGCGGGCGAAGGTTGGCGATTGGGCCCTGCCTCCCGCAGCCCGCGGCCCAGCCCTGGCCGAGGAGGCGAGCTCGCCGCCGACGAGCGAAGCCCCGCCGACATTGGGGCATGGCGAGGCCGAGGCTGTCGCGCACCCCGAGGAAGCCGACTTGGCCACGCCCGCCCCGGCGCCCGAGGCGGCGGGTGGAGCCCGGCCGGAAGAACCAGAGCCCGACCAGGGCCTAGGCGTCATGCTCCGGGTCGGCACGACGGTTGACGGCTTCGAGAAGCGCCGGGTCACGCTGTCGGTCTCGGACACCCGGATGAACCAGCTCAACATGGGCGTGGTCGGCGACCTCGGGACGGGCAAGACCCAGCTCTTGAAGTCGATCGTCCACCAGCTGGCGTCGTCCGGGCCGCGGAACCGTGGCATTCGCCCGCGGATCCTCATATTCGACTACAAGCGCGACTACAGCACCCCCGACTTCGTCGCCGCGACTGGGGCAAAGGTGGTCAAGCCGCAGCGGCTTCCGCTGAACCTCTTCGACACGAGCACGCTTGGGGAGTCGATGGCTCCGTGGCTCGACCGGTTCAGGTTCTTCGCGGACGTCCTGGACAAGATCTACTCGGGCATCGGGCCCGTGCAGCGCGACAAGCTCAAGCGGGCGGTCAAGTCGGCATATGACGCCACGTCGGGCGCGCCGACCATCTTCGACGTCCATGCGGCCTACGCCGAGATCCTGGACGGGAAGGCGGACTCGCCCATGTCGATCATCGACGACCTGGTCGATATGGAGGTCTTCGAGCGAGATCCCCGGAAATGCTTGCCCTTCGACGAGTTCCTAGATGGTGTAGTGGTCGTGTCGCTGGACGCATTCGGGCAGGACGACCGCAGCAAGAACATGCTCGTGGCAGTGATGCTGAACATGTTCTACGAGAACATGCTCCGTACGCCGAAGCGTCCCTTCGTCGGGACCAGCCCCCAGCTCCGCGCCATCGACTCCTACCTCTTGGTCGACGAGGCGGATAACATCATGCGCTACGAGTTCGACGTGCTCCGCAAGCTGCTATTGCAGGGCCGCGAGTTCGGATGCGGCGTGATCCTGGCGTCCCAATACCTCCGCCACTTCAAGGTCAACGCGACCGACTACCGAGAGCCGCTGCTCACGTGGTTCATCCACAAGGTGCCGAACATCACCGCCGCCGAGCTTTCTACCCTGGGGCTCGCGGCGTCCGCCGCCGAAGTTGCCGAGCGCATCAAGTCGCTCGGCAACCACCAGTGCCTTTACAAGTCTTTCGACTGCCCCGGGCAAGTTGTGCGCGGGTTGCCCTTCTACGAGCTCGTCGCGGGGGGGTAGAAATCGGGAATGGCCGACTTCCTCACGCCAGCCGAGCGGTCGCGGCGGATGGCTAGTATCCGGTCGAAGGACACCAAGCCGGAGCTTTCGCTGAGGCGCGAACTGCACCGCCTTGGTCTCCGCTACACGCTCGGGAATAAGAAGCTCCCGGGCAAGCCGGATCTCGTCTTCCCCCGCCATCGGGCGGTGATCTTCGTCCACGGGTGCTTCTGGCATCGCCACGCGGGATGCCCGATCTGCACGACACCGAAGTCGAACACACCCTTCTGGCAGGAAAAGTTCGATCGCAACGTCGCCCGCGACGCCCGCGTCACCAGTGAGCTCCAGGCCCGGGGCTGGCGGGTGCTCGTCGCCTGGGAGTGTGGCCTCCAGTCCGGGGTCAGGTCCAAGGACACGGCGGCGCAGCTCGCTGGGGCCATACGGTCCGCGGCGGACTAGGCCGTCGGCCCCGCCGCGTGGCCTGCCATGCCCAGCCAGTACGACCGGTGGTCATGGGTGAAGAAGATCGGCACGACGTCGCCGGTAGCTGGGATCGACACCTTGGCGACGACGCCTTTGACCCAGGGCTTGCCGTCCGCCCCCAAGATCGTTCGTGGCTCGCAGGTCGCAAGCAGGGCGTCGGTGACTTGCTGCCGGCTGATCGCACGGCCATAGCGATCGTGGTTGAGGTGGGAGAGAATCAGCAGGTTCCCCGCATTCCGCGCGCCTCCCGCGATAACCTTGTCGGGGTGGTGCGCCTCGACCATCTTCTGCCTGTTCTCCTGGAACTCCGCATAGCTGCCAGCTGGGCTCAGCTCGGTGGGCCCGGCCGCCGCGAGGGCGATCTGGCAGTGCCAGGCGTAGTGGTCCTCTTTGAGCTGGCGCCTCTGGACGTCCTCGTCGATCACCTGCGGCCGCGGGGGCGAGGATGGCTTGCTCCTTGGCCGGACCTTTCCCGTCCCGCCCGTCCAAAGCGGGCCTGGGCTCGGCTTGTTCTTCGAGAGGTCCGGTTCGGCGTCGGGATGGCGATGGGTGGACTCCGCCGGGTCGTCGTCGCCGCCAATCGCCGCGTTGTCGGGGTCCTCGTCCGGATCGACCTCTGAGGCGTGGTGGGGCTGGTGGAACTCGTGGACCCGTACCTCGATCGCCGCCCGCAGAACCAGCGGCAGGTAACGATGCTTCTCGGTGAAGATCAGGTCCGCGACCGCGCCAAAGAAGGCCGACTCGAGGTCCTGGCCGTCCTCGAGCCAGAACTCCCCGGCGTCCGCAGCGACCGCCCAGGCCGACCTTGAATAGTAGCTGCGGCGTCGGATGCGGTATTCGGCGCGAAGTCCCGCCCCGACCCGTACCCGCACGATGGCTGCCAGCTTGTTCTGCCACCGCGGCTCCAGGAGGTCCCCGCGGACATCGAATTCCTTGAGTTGCTTCCGCAGCTGCTTGGCGGTCGTGTCGGACTTCAGGGCGGCCAGCAAGCGCCCCAGCTGCGGCGGGGCGGTCACCTCCTGGTCGCAGCGCATCCCATGGGGACCGGTCGCTGTGGCGCGAAGGCCCGGGATGCCAATGGCCTTGAGCTCGTCTGCAACCGGGGTCGTGCTGGTCTTGGCCGCATCGATCGCGAGCAGCACGGGAGGGTTGGCGCCAGCGTTGCGCAATTCGTCGGCGAGTTGGGGGAAGTCATCGACGACCGCCCGCTTCACCGCCTGCGAGACGGTTAGCAGCGCTGCGCCGCCGCCGTCCTCGACCGGGATCGCCGCGACCTCGGGCGGTGTCAGCCACCAGGACGTCACAGCCCTGCCGTGCGCGATGTGGCGGATGACCTGGGGAACGTGCTCGGCGACCACCGCGGGGGCCTGGGAGGAAAGCCACTCGAAGAAGGCGCGCGAGGTCCGCGGCTCCGGGAAACTGCGGATGACGCCGGCGTCGCGATAGAGGTCCTGGACATCGTCGGGCAAGGACTTGCCGCTGATGACGGTCTTCCACCGACCCCAGTAGTCGCCAGCGTTACCCTTGAACGCAAGGTCGCGCGGAGCCAGCAACGCGCCCGCATGCGGGATGCATGGTACGTCCTCGACCGACCGGCGCGAGGCCCGATCGGCTGTGGCCCGCGCGATAGCCCGTAGTCGAGGCAGCAGCGCTTCCGAGTTGCCCGGATCCCTACGAAGTGCAGTAGCGACAACCTGCCAGGACGGCCCGGCGAGCGGCGGCAGCACGCGGTCAAGGGCCAAGGCAGGCCGGTCGAGAAGGTGGTCCGGCGGCAACGCCAGCTTCTGGATGTCCGGCGTGCTCCGCACGAGGTCTCCCAGGGGGCGCAACCGACCCTCCTGGTCCAGCGCCCGTGCTTCCCCGGCAAGCCGCCTCAGCGCGGCGGCGAGCCGGCCCTCATGGCCAAAGGCCAGGAGCTCATTCTCGAACGCGTGGAACCTGATCCGTTCCACAGGTGTGAGCGCGTCGACCTGGTCAAATGTCCCTAGCCGCGCCCGGTAGTGGGCCTCGACCTCCTCGGGCGAAGGTTCCTCGCGCACCCGAAGGCGAACCCGCTGGGAATCGACGGCCTTGCAGATCCGCAGGACGTCACGCACCGGCCGAAGCAAGTTTTCGGAGAGGATGGCCGCGACTGCGCTGTCTCGAGGCTTGCACAGCTGGTCCAGCGGCACGAGTTGTCCCGAGGTCGCGGCCCAGATTGGGAGCGACTTAAGGGCAGTCCAGTCGTCCCTGCCTGGCTCGCCTGGATTTGCCGCCAGCCAGGCCAGGAACCGCCTTCTAGCAGCCAGACTCAGGTCCTCGATGGCGCCTGACGCGAGGAGGTCCGAGAAGCCAAAGGGCTCGGGCACCCAGCCCTGGAGGCGGAAGACCGGGTGGTCCTTGAGCTTGGGATGAAGGCTAGGTGGTGGATCGACGTCCAGCAGGCCCGCCGGGAGGGATACGCCGCGCTTCAGCTGCTCGAAGGCATGCAGCACGCCCGACGTGTCGGGCAGGTGCACGCCCGTCGCGGGCGCCCGCTTTGCGGGATCGGCGGCGGCAAGCGCGGGTTGCAGGGCGTCGAGCTGCGCATATGCGAGCGTTGGGTCGGCTAGGGACCGGCGCCAATCTGAGTCGCTTGCCCATGGAAAGAACTTGGCGTCGTGCTTGCGCAGGCGATCGAGGACATCGTCCTCGTCGAAGCGGAGGTGGTCCTCCCCCCAGCTCGGGAGGTGCTTGTCACCCAGCAGTCCAACGATCCGGGCAGGTGTGCGAGGGTCCAGGACCGCCGTCCCCACGGGGCACACGCGCGCAAGCTTCTTCGACCAGGTCGACGTGGCGGCAACGTACACAGGCACGGCAAGGCGCTTGCCCTTCTTGTGGCCGGTCGCCTTGCCATCGCGATCGACCACCGGGAGGGCTCGCTCGCGCAACAGGGTGCCCACGATCGCCTCCAGGCGTTCGTTGCTCGAGCCCTCCGCGACGAGCTTCAATGCGTCTGGGCCGTAGCGGGGCAGCAAGTGCCGCGACAGCGCCGAGGCCACCAGCTCGTCGCAGGCACCTATGAGCTGGTCATTCCAAGCCTTCGACTGGGCGCCGAGCTCGTGGCGCTCGGCGTCGGAGCGAAAGGGGGCCGAGTAGCAGAAGGCGAAGCCGCTGGTCGCTCCGGCGCCATCGCCATAGTAGGAAACCGGGTAGCGAAGCTTGCCGAGCGTGGGAAGGGGCTTGCCCTTCTCGCTTGTCGCGCACGCCACCTCGAGGACGAGGCCAGCCTTGCCAAGCGGCGCCTTCGCGTCATGTCCCCTGTAGCTGGAGGCCCGGAAGAAGGCGGCGTGGTCTTCCTCTCTCCCAAGGTCGGAGGCCTTTGCGAAGGCGCGCTCGTAGGTGCTGGCTCCTGGCAACCCTTCGTCCGCAAGGACCTCGCAACTACGCGAGAACTGCAGGACGCCCTTCTCTACGGACCATCGCCCGCACTTGAACGTCAGGGTGGCGGTGCCGAGCCGGTGGTGGCTGAGGCGCAGGACATATCCCTCAAGGACGACTGGCCGGATGACGCCAAGCAGGCGTCTAGGAAAGTCCCGCACTCCTTCGAGGAACGTGGCCTGGAGCACCTCGTCCGTAGCGGCCGGGAATTCAAACGGTTCTCCGTCAGGCGCGCGAAACGGCGCCCGGCGGTAGTAGACCTCGATCGAGGCCCCTTCGGCGGGCGCGCCCGGATCTGCGATGGGGAGGCGGCGAACGCCAGGGTAGGCGGGTTGGTCCTTGCCCTGCGCGAAGAGGGTCTGGAGGATCTGTTGTCCCGCCGACCTCACCACGATGTCGTCGCCGATCGTGAAGCACGCTTTCAGCCCGTGGTTCTTGACGCCGAACAGTCCCTTTTTCGCCGGCGCCTTTCGACCAGCACCGCGCAGGAGCCTGAGGCGCTTCCACCCGTCCTCGTCCACGGCTCGCCCGTTGCCGGTGCAGACGAGCCGGTCGGGGTGGAACGATATCTCGGTCCGCGTGGCGCCCGCGTCTAGGTCGTTGACGATGAGCTCGATCAGAAGGTCATCGCCGGCGAGGCCGTTCAGGAACTGCCAGAATTCTGGGGCGTCATCAGTCTCGAGTGCGAAGGTTACGTCTTTCGGCCCGACTACCGGTGCTTCGCTGACGATTGGGGCCATGCTGCTCATCCTACAATGTTCGGTGCAGATCACGAGGCGGACGGGAAACCTGCCTCAGGCGACGACGAATGCCGGTGGGGCTTGTCCCAGCCAGAGACCCGACCGTCCCAAGCTTGAACATTTTTCATTTGCCGCTGCAGCTCGGTCCCGGAATGCGGCGGGGAGCACTGCCCCTTGTTATAGAGCCTCTGAGCGTTCCCTGCTGCGCCGAAGCACTTACGGAACAGGTGCTTACGCGAGTCACTCAGGCCGGAGTGACGCGGCAGGCGACATTCTATGCCGCCCAGAGCGTCAGTGGTCAGCGGCTTGCAGCTGCAGGATAACCTTTGATGGGCCTGGCAAGCCACGTGCACGACCCTCCGCATCCTCAGCGGAGAGCCAGCAATGCGTAGTGAGCGCGTCACAACGGCGACATCACCTGCCTCAGATCAGCATTCTGAGGCGCTTCGTAAGGCGCATCCGTCCGCCGCGCCTATCGAAGCCCTAAAGCGGGCTGGCTCCCGCGCCCTGCTCCGTGACCTCGCCTACAGCTGGATTCACGATATTGATGAACTTAAGTCAATTGACGAGATAAGTGGTCAGACGGAACGCACGTATCGCAATACGTGCCTTCGCTACATACTCGGATATTCGCCTCTTGGCGGCGCGACTGATCGAACACATGAGGGTAAATTCTTCAACGGCGCAATACCTCATCTGACGATCGCCCAAGCAAATGATGAGATTGTTGCGGAGCGTCTCTACCGCGAGGTTATGAAGCTGGGATATTCGCGGGGTACGGCCAGAGCAGCGCGCACTGTTCTCGGGCGCATGGTGACGTATGCAAAGAAGCATCGCATCATAGAGCGCAACAATATCAAATTCCTTCAAATAAAACATAGCCGTGCTGCGGAGGAGGAGCTACGGGCCGTAGTTCCGGAGCCCGAGCATGTCGCAGCTCTGCTAAGAGCCATCGAGCCGCGAGACGACCTGATGATACGGTTTGCGCTGCTTAGCGGGCTGAGGACTTCAGAGCAGCGAGCTCTAAGATGGTCGGATCTCAACGAGACAGAAGGTTTTGTCACGGTTACTAGATCGATGAGTGCAAATGATGGGATGACACGTGTCAAGTCGATGAGCTCCCGGAGAAGCGTACCGATAGCCGCGTCATTGCTCAAACAGCTCCGAGCGGTGAGGGAAGAAAGGATGGCCTTCTCGTCAGCGCTCATCTTCCCCAGTGAACGTGGTACCCCCCTTAACCATGCCAACGTTCACGTGCGGCTTTGGAAGCCGGCGTGGGAAAGGGCTACAGCAGAATGGAGCCGGCGAGAACCATTGGTACCCTTCACCTGGCACCAGATGCGCCACTTTGCAGTGGCGTGCTGGATACGACATGGTGCGAATCATATGCAAGTGATGACTTGGGCTGGGCACAAGAACATCCAGACCACCTTGAATCTGTATGGTCATCTCTTTCGGCAGAGCGATCCTACAGGTGTGATGGACGCCGCAGCCGGCGAGATCACCGGCTGAAATTAGGCCATGACGACGAGGAAAAAGGAGTTGATCTTCTCGGCGGTGGCTCCTGCGCAATCAGCGCAAGGCAGGAACAGCCCAGACTAGGATCAGTCCTTCAGCCCTCGCTCGTCGGCCCGTGCATCCGACACCCTGAGGCTCCATCCGCCTTGCTCCGCTACTAGGGAACACGCGTCCGCCTGAAAGGCTAGCATCAGGGCCTGCCACGTGGCGCGATTTAGGCGACCCGCGCCCTCCGCCTCGGCGCGCCTGATCGTGCTGACGGCAACGCCACTCCGCTGAGCCAGCTCCTGAATACTAATCCCGATCGCCGCTCTTGCGGCGCGGAGGAGCGCTGCCGGCGGGCGCGCCTCCGTTGCTGCGACAAGCGACTTGACCAACCGCCCTCTCCAAGATAGCTCAAAAGAGCAAAAAACGTTCGTTTGAGCGATGGGAGCTCATCATGGTTTCTGCCTTTGAGGGCTATCAGATTCGGGAAGCCCGCACGATCTTGGATCGACCCCATGAGCTTCCCGCAGCTGGGGGTCTCTACGCGTTCGGAGTTGAAGATCGATCGCCGTTCTGTGCCCTCCTGCTGAAGAGAGGATTAGGCTTAGGCAGTCTTAGGCTGGGTACGCACCCCCTGATCTATCTGGGAGCGTCGGACGAGTCGCTGCGCCGACGCATCCGAGTGCATTTCAAGTCCGATACCCAAGGCTCTGATTTCCGGATCAGCTTGAGCGCCGTCCTGGCTGAACACTTGGAGCTTAAGCGTGAACTTGGCGGACATCCTCCGACCCGGCTCGGGAAGGCTGGCGAGGCCCGTCTGACCAAGTGGATGTTCGAAACGCTCAAAATTGTTTTCTGTGAGGTTCGACGGCCGAAGGCGGTGGAGAGCGAGCTTATCCAGAACGGGCAACCAAGCCTGAATATCTCGGGACGCCGTGCAACACCGGGTGGGCGCCACCTGCTTGCCCTGCGCCGCCACTGGATTGCGACGTCCATTCAGGATTGAGATCCGGCCCCGATGCCGACAGGAGGAATGTCTTGAACGATGGTCCTGAAAGCGCTGGCGTCTTCGTAGGAGCGAGGGGGCGCGCTCAAGCTGGGATCGTAGGCCGCCGGTGGGGTGGGGGCGAGGCGAAGGCGCGCCTCGTGCGTCTGAATAGCGGCCCCAGCGGCTCGCCGCTCCCATGGCGGTGACGTCTCGGTTGGGGCGCTGGAGGGCGGCTTGGATGGCGAAGCATTCCGAGTAGTGGGCACTGTCAGAGACGTCCACTTCGTCGAGGAGGGAGGCCTACATCCCGTTCGTTGGTGGAATCGCAAACCCGTTCGGCTCGCCCTCCATCCGGACGCCAGTCACGTAGCAGTTCTGGTGAACGGCCTCATCTGGTTCGTAGGTGATATCATTCCGCGCGATCAAGGATGTCCTGGCGACGGGTTCATGCGCTTCGGTCCCGCCTTTTTGACTTTGCACAACGAGCAACGGCCAACCCCTCCTGGTCCAGAAACGCGGCTCCCGCCGACCACCTGCTCGGATTAGGTTGCCCCTCTATGTAGCTCAGGACCCTCCTCGGGACTCGGCTTCCGTTCGTGGTGGCTGTGTAGCAGCAGCAAGACGGCGCTAAGCGTCCGTGCCAGTGAGTGCTCTTCGGCCATCGCTCTCCACGTGGGATTGAACTGACCTGCCGCTCGCTCCGTCGCGTGCCAGCGGGCGGCTCGCATCCGAGCGCTGCATACTCCTTCTATTGTCGCGCCGAGCGGCCGGGGGCGGCGCGATAGCCGCGTGGCATCAGCCGGCCTGACGCATTCACACCGGTCATTTTCCGGCTGCTATGATCAAGGCGCGTATCGATGCCTTGGAGGAAGTGTCATTTCTTGCCGGCTCAGCGCTGCGAAACAGATTGCCAGCGCGTCTCCGATGCTCGGTGATCGAGAGGGTCCACTTGGGGTCCACAAATGGATGGCACTGACGAGCTCAGAATGGCGGCAATCCCTTGCTGTACAAGGATCTTGACCAAATGATCAAGCCGGGCCTACCGAGTCCTGCCGGGCCTACCGGGAGCCGCTTCCGCAGAATGACTTGAACGTCTCTTGGCGTAGGCCACGGTCGGCAGGCGATCCGTGGCGGATACATCATGGCGCTATGGCCGTGGAGCCGCCTTCATTTCATCGTCAGTGGCGCGACGGACCTGGAAGATCGTTCCGCCGCTGAGCGGGTCTGGCGAGAACCGCACCGAGACGGCTACACGCTCACCGCAGATCGTGGCTGGCCAAAGCTCCGTCCAAGTACCTTGTTTGTCGCGGGGCGCCGCGATTGCAACCGCTCCTAGCCGCAAGGACGAGGCCGCTTCCTGGGGGCTGCAATGGGCGTCATTCTTCACGAGTGTCTGAGCCGTAGGCATTGCGTCGAGCTGCAACTTTGGGCTCGCGATCGACTGGCCATCAAGCAAGCCAACCGCCCTCCACTCGCCAGCGCTAGTGCGAATGGCCAGGATATTGGGGAGGCGGACGTGGCCACATCCCTCAATTCGTAAATGCTCCAGAGACATATCAATAAAGTCGGCGCGGATGCCGGCTAGCGACTTGTCTTCGCCCCCGCCCAGGGAGGTTACAACGGCCGCAGCGCACGGATGACCCGTCATCTGCCCATCGAAGGTGATTGTTTTCTGTGCAAGCCAATCGGAATAGGCGGCTGGACTTGGCCCAACCAGCGCCGCCGGACGGCTTCCAAGCCCAATGACAGCTGCGGCGATTGCTGCGATCAAAGTCGGCCCCCATCATCGTTGACGGCTTCCAGGATAACGGCAACCTTCGCCGGCTTCCAACCTATGGTTGGCGGAGCGGCGCTCGTCGTTCTTCCTCCCTCTTGCTTCCTCGTTAGCCCCAGCCCTGTGTTCGACGCGCCGCAGGCTCGTCGAACTTTCTTGAAGGGACGCCTCGCGTCCCGACCCTTTCAGGACGCCGTCGCGCGGAGGGCGGGTCAAGGCCGTAGAGCGGAGGCGTAGCCGGAGCGTGCCTTGACGCGGCCGAGCACGGCGGCAGGTTCACCACGCTGGGGCAGAGGCGCGTCTCAAGCGCTCCGGTCGGACGGCTGAGCGCCACCGTGCTCGGGCGCGTCAAGGGACGCTGCGCTCTTCGCCCTTGACCCGCCCTGCGCGCGGCGGCTGACCGGAAGGGTCGGGACGCAGGGCGTCCCTAAGAATTTCGACTTGCCTGCGGCGCGTCGAACACTGGGCTGGGGCTTCAGAGAAGAGAACGAAGTGGCGGGATGAGCCCGGCGCTCCGCTCAACGCGCCACCCCGTACGCCTCCCGCAACTCCCGCTTCAGCACCTTGCCGATCGCGCTGCGCGGCAGGCTCTCCACCACCCGCACGTCCGACAGGCGCTGCGTCTTGCCCAGCCGCGCCTCGGCGAAGGCCTTGAGCTCCTCCGGCAAGGCGGTCGCGCCTGGCCGCAGCACCACGGCGGCGACCGGCGTCTCGCCCCAGGCGTCGCTCGGGACGCCGAAGACCGCGCTCTCCTGCACGGCGGGGTGGGCGTCGAGCGCGGCTTCCAGGTCGCTGGGGTAGATGTTGAAGCCGCCGGAGATGATCATGTCCTTCTTGCGGTCCATGAGCGTCAGGAAGCCCTCGGCGTCGAAGCGGCCGACGTCGCCGGTGCGGATGTAGACCAGGCCCTTGGGGCTGACCCACTGGGCGTCGGCGGTCTTGCCCGGCTGGTTGTGGTAGCCGACCATCATCGCCACCGAGCGTCCGACCACCTCGCCGATCTCGCCGGGGGCGACCTCCACCCCGTCCTCGTCGATCAGGCGGATGTCGTGGCCGGGCATGGGCTGGCCGACGGTGTGCAGCTTGTCGGGATGTTCGTGGGCGACGAGCATGCAGGAGCCGCCGCCCTCGGTCATGCCGTAGAACTCGACCAGCCCGCCCGGCCAGCGCTTCAGGACGTCGGCCTTCACCTCGGGCGTGAAGGGGGCGCTGGTGGAGAACTTCAGGCGGAAGCTCGAGAGGTCGTGGGCATCGAAGTCGGGCAGGGCCATGATGCGGCGGTACTGCACGGGCACCAGCATGGCGTGGGTGGCGCGGGCGGCCTCGGCGGCTTTCAGGAACTTGGCGGCGTCGAACTTGGCCATCAGCACCGCCGTGCCGCCTGCGCCCAGTGTGGGCAGGAAGCTGACCAGCGTCGTGTTGGAGTAGAGCGGGGTGGAGACCACCGTCACGCTGTCGGCGTCGTAGATGCCGCGCCGTACCTGCGCCCAGCGCATGGCGTGCGGCTGCACGATCCCCTTGGGCGTACCCGTCGTGCCGGAAGAGTAGATGATGTTGAACGGGTCGTTCGGGGCGATGGGAGCGGGCAGGGGCGTCGCGCCCTCGGGCGCCATCCACGCCTCCAGCGGCGCTCCCGCGTCCGAGCCGTCGAGCGCCACGCGGCGGGCGGTGATGCGGTCGGCGAAAGGGGCCAGCGCCTCCCACACGCCTGCGTCGAGAAAGAGCACCCCGGCGCCGCAGTCCTCCAGCATGCCGACCAGGCTCTCCGGCGTGGAGGAGGGGGCGAGCGGCGCGATCGCCGCGCCCGAGCGCAGCGTGCCGAGGAAGGCCGTGGCGTAGACGATCGAGGTCGTGGCGCAGGCGGCCGCGACACCGCGGTGGCCGACCCCGTCGCGTTGCAGGGCCGCGGCGATCCTATCCATGCGGGCGTCGAGGCCGGCGTAGTCCAGCGTCTCTCCGTCCTGCACCAGCGCGGGGTGCGAGGGGCGGGCGGCGGCGTGGGCGCGGACCAGCGCCTCCAGCGTGCCGAAGTCCTGCGCGTAGAGTTCGTCGATCGACACCCAGAGCTCCTTCTCAGCGGCGCGACCATGCCTCGGTCCGCACCCGCGCGTCGAGCGGAACGGCGTGGCGGCTCGGGGGTTGAGGCGACGTCGCGCCGCCGCGACGAAGGAGACGCATCATGTCCGACGACCGTATCGAGGGCTCGCTGCGCAAGGGCGTGGGCCACGTGCAGGACGCGGTGGGCGGCCTCACCGGCGACGGGGAGACCCAGGCGCGGGGCAAGCTCAACCAGGCGGCCGGCGCGGCGCAG
Organism: Caulobacteraceae bacterium; assembly: GCA_030151985.1. Classification (GTDB taxonomy): domain Bacteria; phylum Pseudomonadota; class Alphaproteobacteria; order Caulobacterales; family Caulobacteraceae; genus JASLDZ01. Next base: position 28,028 of record JASLDZ010000342.1, read on the forward strand.
GACGCCTTCGGCAAGGTCAAGGACCAGGCGGCCGACCTCTACGGCGACGCCTTCGGGCGGGTGGAGGACGTCTACGCCGAGATCGAGAGCTTCACCCGCGAGCGCCCGTTCGCGGCGCTGGGCCTCGCCGCGCTCGCGGGGCTGGTGGTGGGCGCCGCGATGCGCGGGTCCAACAAGACCGTCTACGTCAGGCGTTGAGCGAGATCCCGCTCGTCGGCCGGGGTTCGCGCCCGGCCCGCGCGCCCTTCAGGCAGGCGGTGCTCGTCTGCGGCAGGTGCGAGCGCAAGCTCGGCGGCGAGGGGTTCGGGCGCAAGGGCCGCCAGTCGCTGCGCAAAGCGATGAAGGCGGAGCTGAAGTCCGGCGCCTGGGGCCGCAAGGTGCGGCTGGTCGAGACCTCCTGCCTGAAGCTCTGCCCCAAGCGCCGCCAGGTCGCCGCCGCCCCGCACGACCTCGCCGCCGGGCGGCTCCTGGTGGTGGAACCGGGGGAGCCTGCCGCGAGGGTGCTGGACCGCCTGCTCGGCCCGGCGCTGGCGCAGGACGCGGGCTCCGCCTAAGTCACCGCCCGTTCCCCGCGGAGGCGCCCATGGCTGAAGGCTTCGACCCGTCCCTCCTGGCCCACGACCGGGCCGCGCGGTACCGCGATGTCGCCGAGGAGATCGCGGCGGTGCTGGAGGGCGAGGGCGACCGGGTGGCGCGGATGGCGACGGTCGCCTCCATGCTGGCCCAGGCCTTCCCGGAGCGGTTCTTCTGGACCGGCTTCTACGTCGTCGATCCCGCCAAGGGCGACGAGCTGGTGGTCGGCCCCTACCAGGGCACGCTGGGCTGCCTGCGGATCGCCTTCGGGCGGGGCGTCTGCGGCGCGGCGGCGGCGGAGCGGCGCACGGTCATCGTGGACGACGTCGACGCCTTCCCGGGCCACATCGCCTGCGACAGCCGCTCGAGGAGCGAGATCGTCGTTCCGGCGCTGGACGCCTCGGGCGCGCTCATTGCGGTGCTGGACGTGGACTCGACTAAGCCCGCCGCTTTCGACGCGACGGATGCCGAAGGGCTGGAGGCGATCGTCGGGCGGGTGTTCGCCGGCTAGAGCACGTTTGGCTCGCCAGTAGATCTCCGCTCATCCCGGCGAAGGCCGGGACCCAGGTCCGGGAGCGAAGAAGCAGGAACTCGCCATCATCGACGCCGAGCGCGGGACCGAGGTCGGAACTGGGTCCCGGCCTCCGCCGGGATGAGCGGGATGGGGTGGTTGACGCGGTCTAGGAGGTCGCTTTCCGCTTGCCCGGCGTCTTCGGCTTCGCCGCGGCGGACTTCGTGGAGCTCTTCGGCTTCCCCTTGGCCGCCGCCTTCGCCTTGCCCTTCGCCGGAGCCGCCGCGCCGCGCGCGTCCACCAGCGCCACCGCCGCCTCCAGCGTCAGCGCCGCCGGGTCCACGTCCTTGGGCACCGTCGCGTTGACCTTGCCCGCCTTGACGTAGGGGCCGTAGCGGCCGGGCATCACCGTGATCTCGTCGCCGGTGACGGGGTGGGGCCCGAGCGTCTTGAGCGGCTGCGAGGTCGCGCCGCGGCCGGGGCGGCCCTTGCCCTCGCGTTTCTCGGCGATGAGGGTGACGGCGCGGTTCAGGCCGACCTCGAACACTTCGTCTATGCCCGACAGGCTGGCGTAGGTCTTCAGGTGCTGGACGTAGGGGCCGTAGCGGCCGAGCGCGGCGGTGATCGGCTCCCCGTCCTCCGGCGACTTGCCCACCTCGCGCGGCAGGCTCAGCAGCTTGAGCGCGTGATCAAGGTCGAGCGAGGCGGCGGCCCACTCCTTCGGCAGGCTGGACCGCCTGGGCTTCTCGCCGCCGTCCGCCAGCTCCACGTACGGCCCGAAGCGGCCGACCTTGAGCATCACCGGCTTGCCGGTCCTGGGGTCGGTTCCCAGCTCGCGGTCGCCGGACGCCGCCTCGCCCCCCTCCGCGACCTCGCCCGTGGCGAAGGGGCGGGTGTAGCGGCACTCGGGGTAGTTGGAGCAGCCGATGAAGGCGCCGTTGCGGCTGAT